>JAUPTR010000232.1 GCA_030917985.1 Pseudomonadota bacterium
AGTCGCTGCCGTTTGACCTGATCGACACCCTGCGAGCGGTGCAGCTGCTGATGCAGCAACAGGCCGATGCCAAGCGCCTGAAGCTGTCGCTGCAACTGCCTGCTGCCGATGCCCTGTGGGTGCGCGGCGATGTGACGCGGGTGCGGCAGGTTGTGCTCAACCTGCTGAGCAACGCCATCAAGTTTACTGAATCCGGTGGCGTCAATCTCAACCTGCAGGCCTCTGCCGCCGATGACAGGCTGGTGATGTCGCTGAGTGTGACCGATACCGGCATTGGTATTCCTGCCGAGCGCCAGGCGCTGCTGTTCGAAAAATTCACACAGATGGATTCCACCATGGCGCGCCGTTTTGGCGGCACCGGGCTGGGGTTGGCCATCAGCCGGCAGTTGGCTCGCATGATGGGCGGCGATATCGAGTGCAGCAGTATCGAGGGCGTGGGCTCGACATTTTGCCTGCGCCTGCCGCTGCCCGTTGCCAGTGCCCCGCAGTTGCAGGCCAGGCCTGCGCCACAGGTGCCACCAGCAGGTGCTGCCGCTACGCAGCAGCACCTGCTGGTGGCAGAAGACAATCCGGTCAACCAGCTGGTGATCCGCAAATTGCTGGAAAAAATCGGTGTCAGCTGCGATATCGCCGAAAACGGCCAGCTTGCTGTCGACAAGGCGTTGCAGGGGGCGTATCCAGTGGTGTTCATGGATTGCCAGATGCCGGTGATGGATGGACTGGAAGCCACCCGCCAACTGCGGCAGCGCGGATATCAGGGCATTATCATCGCGCTGACTGCGAATGCCATGGAGGGTGATCGCCAGCAATGCCTGGATGCCGGCATGAACGATTTTCTCTCCAAGCCGGTTTCGCGCGATGCGGTGGAGCAGGCGCTGCAACGCTGGCAGCCTGGCTGAAACGGCCTGCCCGTTTCATGCCCGCAGCGGCGCGGCCTTGTGCAGTTCTTCAACCCACAAGCTATCGCTGAAAGGCACGCCGGCACCGGCCTCCAGCGGATAGGGATAACGTCTGCCGTTTGGCTGATAACCGCGGCGCAGGTAATAGTCACGCAGTTCGCTGCGCTGCTGGATCACTGCCAGCAATAGCAGCCGCGCACCGAATTCGCGTGTGGCCCATTGCTCCGCCTGATGCAGTAGTTGTTTGCCCAGCCCGCTGCCCTGTTGCTGCGGCCATACGGCCAGCATGCCGATATGGGCGTGTTGCTGTTCGGCTTCGATATGCACACAGCCGAGAATCTGCCCGCTACCCGTGCAGGCCAGCAGCAGTGTGCTGCGCGGCCGTTGCAGCAGTGCCTGCAATTGCGGGAGGCTGGTGCGCCGGCCGGCCACCAGCGCGCTTTCGCTGGTCCAGCCTGCGACGTTTTCTGCCGGCCGATATGCCGCGTTCACCAGCGCGCAGATGGCCAGGCAATCGCCATCTTCTGCACAACGGAACACATAGCCCGTGCCGTGATGAATCGTATCGGCATCAAGTGGCAGTTTTGCTTGATTCACTGTGGTTAACCTGTGGTTCGAGACTGAAATAAAACGCTGCGCCGCTGCCTTCTTCCGCTTCTGCCCAGACACGGCCGCCATGCCGGTCGACAATGGTTTGCACCACGGCCAGCCCCATGCCGATACCGTCATCCTTGCCTGGCGTGTGCAAGCGGCTGAACACGCGGAACAGCTTGTGGCCAAACGCCATGTCGAAGCCGATGCCGTTGTCACGCACGCAGAACAGCGCTGGCGATTCATTGCCGACGCGGCAGATGCTGATACGGGCGTCGTCACGGCTGCGGGTGAATTTCCAGGCATTGCTCAGCAGTTGCCACAGTAGTTCGCGGCACATGCCGGGGTCGGCCTGTACGGTCAGCCCGCTTTCGATATCGAGTGTCACCGGATGCGGCGTTTCGTCCTGCAGGCGCTGCAGTAGCTGCTGGGCCAGCCCGCTCAGGTCGACATTGATGCGTTGCAGGCGCTGCCGCGCGTGCCGATCCAGCCCCAGCAGCGCGTCGATCAGCCGCGACATGCGCAGGCTGGCCTCGCGAGAGCGTTGCAGGTAAAACCGCGCCTGTTCATCAAGCTGTTCTCCGTATTCTTCCTGCAGCAGCGTGGCATAACCGTTGAGCGCCCGTAGCGGCGTGGTCAGGTCGTGGGCAATCGAGTGGCAGAAAGCCTCCAGCTCGCGGGTGGTTTGCTGCAACTCGGCAGTACGTTGTGCTACGCGCTCTTCCAGATGGCTGTTGAGCTGGCGGATTTCCTCTTCCTGCTGCAGTCTTTCGGTGATGTCGCGCAACACCACGCTGTATTTGGATTTACCGTCGGCATCGATGAACTGGGTGGAGGAAATTTCGGCGGTAAACCAGCCGCCATCCTTGCGACGGTAATTGATGTGCCCGCGATAATGGCCACTGCCGGTGCGTGCGCGGATAGCCTGGCGGGTTTTTTCGTTGTCCGGATCAACCAGCTGGTTGCGGTGAATGCCGATCAACTCGTTGCGGCTGTAGCCAAACACCCGGCAGGCGGCCGGGTTGACATCAATGATTTCACCCTCTGGCTTCACCAGCGCCACCGCATCAATGCTGGCCTCAAAAAACACCCGGTAACGCTGTTCGATGGCAAACATGGCCTGTTGTTGCTGCTCCTGTTGCCTCAGCATGCGCCGTGTGAACAGCAGGCCGATGCAGGTGAGCAGCAATGCCACGCCGACCAGCAGCCACATCAGGGCCAGATCGGTCATGTGGGTGGCTTCTGCCAGGGTTTGCGAAAATGCCTGCTCAAGCACACTCAAGCGTTCGTCAACCTGGCGGATGAGCGCCAGCTCCTGCTCCAGCTGAACTGCATTGCCCGACTGTTGCCGCAGCTGATGCAGGCGTTCGCCGTGTTGGCGCAGCTTGCCCAGCTCCCGATCGGCCTGTTTCCAGATTTCGCTGGCCTGGCGGATTTGTGGCAGCCACTGGGCGTGGCGGTAGAGCAGGGCCATGCCAGGTACATCGCCGGGGTGGTTCTGTCCGGCCACAAAGCCGGCTTCCACGCGCTGCATGTCGGGCTGCGGGCGCTCCAGCTCCTCGCGTGCCAGGCGGTCACCGTCGGAAATCAGCAGGGCCGACAGATACGCCTGGTATTCGCTCAGATCGCCGCTGGCTGCATATTGCTGCAGGTGGATCACGGCCCGCTTTTGCGCTTTTGACCATTCACTCTCGCCGCCGGCATAGGCACGCGCAGCTGATTGCAGATAGATGCAGGCAATCGCCAGCCCCAGCACGGCACACAGCGCCAGCACAAACGGCAGGGTCAGGCGCAGCAGTTGCCAGTGTCGGCGCGGCAGCCGCAGGGCCGGGGCATAACCGTGTGAAACCGGCTCAGCCGGCGCGGCATCAGCCATAAACCAGACGAGTGGCGGCGTGCAGGTGCTGCCGGTAGTCTTTGTATTTCTGCCAGTCGAAGCCCTGCAGGAAAGTGATGGCACGCTCTGCGCCCTCACGGAACAGGCCACGCTTGCTGTCTTCACTCATGTTGAAGTCCAGCCAGTTGTAGCTGGCGCAGGGAATATGCTGCACCAGCTGCGAATATTCCGGATTGCGGCGTACGAAATCGTAATCGAGGCAATGGCGTGCCGAGTTGAAAATGGCGCCGAACAAATCCATCGGGCCATCAATGGCGTGCCAGCGGCGGTCGTATTCGAGCTTGACGCCAAACGTGGGCGCCAGCGGCACGATGCTGTCGTAGTCATGAAACGCATCAATCGGAAAATTGGACATGATGCCGCCATCCACAAACAAGGCGTGATCCGGCACCCCGCATGCCTCTTCGCTGCAGGCGAAGTCCATTTCCGCCCAGTTCTGCTCGGCAGCAGACCCCTGCGGCAGGTTGTTGATGCGCAGCGGCTCGAAGAAATAAGGGATAGACATCGAGGCGCGCACGAACAGCGCCGGGTCGACAATGTCCGGATTGGCAAAATACAGATGCGCCAGCTGCGGAAACACCACCTTGGTTTCAGTGCTGACATCGGCGGCAACGATGGCCAGCCCGCTTTTCATTTTTTCCGGTGTATCCAGTGCTGCGCCGGCACGGGTGCGCAGCCCTGTTGGCACCGTGTTCATGCGTTGCGTCAGCGCCGCCAGCGTGGCCACGTTTTCACGCTGCAACAGGCCGCTGATCCACTGCTGAAAACGGTCGCCGGGATTCAGGCCCAGCCGCTCGTTGAGGTTGTCGATGCATTGCACCGCCTTGAATGCCAGCTTGACCTTGCCGGCTTTTCTGGTCCATGCGTCGATCAGGTCGCGCGCATCGTCGTCGCCATCCACAAACTGGTAAAAATCCAGCGAGGCCAGCTCTTGCAGCAGTTTCGGGCTTTTGGCATCGGCCGGCGTGCCGAGTGCCGCCAGCAGCAACGCATTGATCGAGCCGGCCGACGTACCGCCAATGCCGAGAAAGCGAATCCCCGCCTGCTCCAGCGCCCAGGTGTAACCCACCAGCGCAATGCCGAGCATGCCGCCGCCTTCCATCACCAGATCAACATACTGCATGCCGCGCGCATCGACGATGTCGCTGTAGGTCTTGCCGCGCAAACTTTCGAGGGGGCCCAGCAGGCTGGGGTCGCTGATCAGCGGCTTGATGTCCATGATGTTGCTCCCGAGGTTGGATGGCCGTTTTAGTCACAATCGATTCTACGCTTCGCCCACCACAGGTAAACCTTATGCGGATTGCGGCATGCATTGTTTTTGCCTCACAGCCGTTGCCCTGCAAGCCAGTCTGGATGCGCCTTGCAGCCCGGCCTGCAGGCCACGGCCGGCGTGCCTTGCAGACTGCCGCCCGGAATTGCTGCGGCAAGCTGTGGCGCCAGGTTTTATAGTGAAGGCATCCTGCTGGTTTTTTCGGAGTGGTGTCATGAAATCCCTGTTGCTGGCCCTGAGTCTGGGGCTGTGTTGCGCCCATGTGCTGGCGGCTGATGCCAGCGAGCGCAAGTTTATCCGCGAAGGCATGAGCGAGGCCGAGGTGCTGCAGCACATCGGCAAGCCAGACAGCGAAAGTGTGGATAGTGGCGGCGGCGCCAAGCTGGTGGAAAAACGCTGGATTTACCTGCCGGCGCCGCGCGATTCCCAAACGCTGACCACGGTGACGCTGCGCGCCGGCAAGGTAGTTGCCGTTTCGCGGCAGATTGCCCGCTGATTGCAGGATTGCCCGCCATGAACCCTTACCCGCACACCCCCTCCGGCATGACCGATCTCGAACGTCAGCTGGCTTTTGCCCAAGAGCTGCAGGTGTTGAGCAACCTGATCCACGCCACCCAAAACGTCGATGAAATCATGCTCGATCTGGCAGAGGATATCTGCAAGCTGTTTGCCTGCGAGCGGCTGACCCTGTATGCCATCTCGCGTGAACGCAATGTGCTGTATTCGCGGGTAAAAACCGGCATCAACAGCAACAAGGATCTGGTCTTGCCGCTCAACTGCAACAGCATTGCCAGTTTTGTGGCGCTCAAACAGCAGCCGGTGAATATCGGCAATGTCTACGACTCGCTGCAGCTGGCGCTGATTTCCCCTGAGTTGCATTTCTTCGAGAAAGTCGATCAGGCGCTGGGTTATGAAACCCGGCAGATGCTGGCAGCGCCGATTGTTGACCGCGATGGGCAGTTGCTGGGCGTGATTCAATTGCTCAACACGCGTAACCAGCTGCCGTTCGGCATGCAGGCGCAACAAGGCCTGCAGCAACTGTGTGCGACACTGGCCGTGGCGTTCGCGCAGCGCATCGGCCAGGTGCTGGGGCCGGCGGCGTGTTATCAGCCGCTGGTGGACGAGGCACAGATTTCCGCCAGCGATCTGGAGCTGGCCGTGCGCTGGGCGCGGCGCAAGGGGCTGGCGCTGGAGGATCTGCTGCGCAGCGAATACCAGATATCGCTGCAGGCCATCGGCAAGGCCCTGGCAAAGCACTTTCAGGTGCCTTACGAGCCGTTTATCCCGCATCGCAACCTGCCCTACAAACTGCGCGCCAAGCTCGACCGCGACAAGGTGTTGCAACAGCAGTGGTTGCCGGTTGCCGAAGAACAGGCCGGGCTGACGGTGCTGGCCACCGACCCGACCCAGGCCAATGGTGAGGGGCAGATACAGAAACTGTTTGCCTATCCGGCCATCTTTTTCAGGGTGACGACACGGCAGGAGTTCCTGCAAACCGTCGATACACTGTTTCCCCGCTGAGTGCCGCTGTCATTGAGGCCGCTGCGCCACGCGGG
>JAUPTR010000233.1 GCA_030917985.1 Pseudomonadota bacterium
GGCGGCGCTTATGGCAGAAGATAATGGTTTGCTCATGGGCCGAAGGGTACCTGCTTTGCGGTTTGCTCGTCCAGCAGCCTGTCGGGCTTGAGCGATCGTCGCGAGCCGAGCGGGAAAACGAGGCCGGATTTGCCTGCTTTTGAGGCGCATGGCGGGGCTATGCACCGAGAAAGCAGGTAAAAACCGGCCTTTTTTCCCACTGGCACAGTAGATCAGCCTCAAGTCAGACAGTTTGCTGCTTGTTGCGTTGCAGCACGAATCTCTGGCATGTTGCCGCTGGATACACCGCAAGCGGGTTGAGAGCTTTATTTATATCAATGCAGAAAGGTATTTTTTCATGCAAGCGGCACGCAAGGTTAGTATGCTTTAATATACGGCCCCGCTTATTCTCGCCGAGAGAACACCGAATTTATCGCCGATGCCTGCGCGTCGGATCACAGACCCGCCTGCAAAACGGATCATGACAAAACGAAATATCGAATTTTTACGCCTCAACTATCTGCGTGGCCCGAACATCTGGACCTATCGCCCGGTGCTCGAAGCCTGGGTCGACATTGGCGACCTGGAAGATGCGCCATCCAATACCATTCCCGGTTTTTATGAGCGCCTGACGCAATGGCTGCCATCGCTGGTCGAGCATCATTGCGGTGTGGGCGAGCGTGGCGGTTTTCTGCTGCGATTGCGTGAAGGCACTTGGGCCGGGCATATCCTGGAACACGTCACCATCGAATTGCAAAACCTGGCCGGCATGCAGGCGGGTTTCGGCAAAGCGCGTTCCACATCCAGGCGCGGTGTTTACAAGGTTGTGGTCAGGGCGCGGCAAGAGGCTGTCAGCCGTGCCTGCATGGAAGCGGCGCGTGAGCTGGTGTTGGCCGCAATCGATGATTTGCCGTTTGATGTGGCCGGCACTGTGGCGCGCTTGCGTGATCTGGCCGATTCGCTGTGTCTCGGGCCGAGCACTTCCTGCATCGTGCTGGCCGCAGCGGAACGTGGCATTCCTTCCATTCGCCTGACCGAAGGCAATCTGGTTCAGCTGGGTTACGGCGCTGCACAGCACCGCATCTGGACTGCCGAAACCGACAAGACCAGCGCCATCGCCGAAAGTATTTCCGGCGACAAGGACCTGACCAAACGTTTGCTGGCCAGCTGTGGCGTGCCGGTGCCGGAGGGGCAGATCGTCAGCTCTGCCGCCGAGGCATGGGACGCTGCTGAAGATATCGGTGTGCCGGTGGTGGTGAAACCAACCGATGCCAATCATGGCCGGGGTGTATCGCTGGATCTGCGTACCCGGGCAGAGGTGGAGGCCGCCTATGCCGTAGCCGAGGCCGAAGGTAGCGAGGTGATGGTGGAGCGCCTCATTCCTGGTGACGAACACCGCTTTCTGGTGGTGGGTAACCAGCTGGTTGCTGCCGCCAGTGGCGAATCGGCCTGGGTGGTGGGTGACGGCAAATCGACGCTGTCGCAGTTGATCGATAATCAGATCAACACCGATCCGCGGCGTGGTCTGACAGAAGATTTTCCCTTGAACAAAGTGTTGCTGCACGAAGATGCCGCCGTGCGCCTGGAGCTGGAGCGCCAGGGCTTGTCTGGCGATAGCGTGCCGGCAGCCGGGCGCAAGGTGCTGATCCAGCGCAACGGCAATGTGTCGGTCGATGTTACCGATCAGGTGCATCCGCAAGTGGCGGCTGCCGCATGCCTGGCGGCTCGCGTGGTCGGGCTGGATATTGCCGGCGTTGATCTGGTTGCCGAAGATATTTCCAGGCCTTTGGCGGCGCAGGGTGGGGCGATTGTTGAAGTGAATGCCGGCCCGGGCCTGCTGATGCATCTCAAGCCTTCTGCCGGCAAGCCGCGCCCTGTGGGCGAGGCCATTGTTGCCAGCCTGTTCGGCGCGGAGGAAAGCGGTCGCATTCCGGTGGTTGGTATCAGCGGCAGCAAGGGCAAAACTGCAACCGCACGCCTGCTGGTGCGCCTGCTCGGCCTGGCGGGGCAGACCACCGGCCTGGCCTGCAGCAGTGGCACCTATTTTGGCAAACGTCAGGTGGAAACGCGCGATGGCGCCAACTGGCAAGAGGCGCAGCGCATCCTGATGAATCCGGCCATCACCGCTGCGGTGATTGAAAACGGACCACGTGTGATCCTCGACCAGGGGTTGGCCTACGATCGTTGTCAGGTGGGCGTGGTCACCGATCTGGATGTTACCGAGCTTTACCCGGATTTTTATATCGAAACCGAAGAGCAGTTGTTCAACGTGCTGCGTACCCAGGTCGATGTGGTGTTACCCGGCGGCTACGCCGTGCTGAATGCTGATGACGCCAACGTGGCACGCATGGCTGAGCTGAGTGATGGCAAGGTGGTGTTTTTCTCTACCTCGGCGAGCAATTCGCACGTGATCGAGCAGAAAGCCCGCGGCGAGCGCGCGGTTTATGTGCAAGATCAGCAGATCATTCTGGCCCACGGCGATCAGGGAATCCCGTTGTCGACCTTGCAGGCGATTCCGCTGATTGCCAAGCCCAATCCGGCGCTGCCTTTATCGAGCTTGCTGGCTGCGATTGCTGCTGCCTGGGCGCTGGATCTGTCACAAGACATCATCTGTGCCGGAATCCAAACCTACACCTTGGCCTGAGCCCTGACTGGCGAGTGCAGTAGACCAATCAACAATGCACGCCGGCAATGGTGGCCGGTGTGACTGCAAAGGACGTAATCCATGGAAGTATCCCGTATTCGTGCACTGCGTGGCCCCAACCTGTGGAGCCGCCATACTGCCATCGAGGCGATTGTCTCGTGCAGCGAAGCCGAATGCTCGATCGAACGCATGGGCGAATTTGAATCGCGCCTGCGCCAGCGTTTTCCTGAAATTGGTGCGTTGCGCCCGGATGGCCAGAGCGACAGCATCAACATGGCACACGTGCTGGAGCTTGCAGCCCTGGCGCTGCAGGCGCAGGCCGGTTGCCCGGTGACATTCAGCCATCTGGCAGCCACCCCGGAAAAGGGTATCTATCAGGTGGTGGTGGAATACACCGAAGAAGTGGTTGGCCGTCGCGCATTTCAGCTGGCGCAGGATCTGATCCTCTCGGCAGAAAACGATACCGCATTTAATCTGGAAGACGCGCTGGCAGAGTTGCGTGAGCTGGATGAGGATGTGCGTCTTGGCCCCAGTACCGGTGCCATTGTGGAAGCCGCTGTCGCACGCGGCATACCGTTTCGTCGGCTTACGGAAGGCAGCCTGGTGCAGTTTGGCTGGGGCAGCAAGCAGCGCCGCATTCAGGCGGCCGAAATGGACAACACCAGTGCCATTGCCGAATCAATTGCACAGGACAAGGAACTGACCAAGCGCCTGCTGCATGCTGCCGGTGTGCCCGTGCCGCACGGCAGACCGGTGAACGATGCCGACGACGCCTGGGCTGCGGCGCAGGAAATCGGCCTGCCGGTGGTGATCAAGCCGCAAGATGGCAATCAGGGCAAGGGCGTAACCGTCAACATCACTACCGAGGCACATACCCGTATTGCCTATGCTGCCGCCGCCGCCATTTCTGATGAGGTGATGGTCGAGCGTTACCTGCCCGGACATGACTATCGTTTGCTGGTGGTGGGCGATCAATTGGTTGCCGCTGCGCGTCGCAGTCCTCCATCGGTGATCGGTGATGGTGTACACACCGTGCGTCAACTGGTGGATGAAGTGAACCTGGACCCGCGTCGGGGGGACGGCCATGCCACCAGCCTGACCAAAATACGCCTGGATGACATTGCCCATGCACGTCTGGCCATTCAGGGTTACACCGCAGAATCGGTGCCGGCCAAAGGTGCGCGGGTGATTCTGCGTAACAATGCCAACCTCAGCACCGGCGGCACCGCCACCGATGTGACGGACGATGTGCATCCCGAGCTGGCCGCACGTGCCGTTGCGGCTGCGCAGATGGTGGGCCTGGATATCTGTGGCGTGGATATTGTCTGCGAGAGCGTGCTCAGGCCACTGGAGGTACAGGGGGGCGGGGTGGTGGAAGTGAATGCCGCACCTGGTCTGCGCATGCACATTGCACCTTCTTATGGCAAAGGTCGCGATGTTGGCAAGGCGATCATAGAAAACATGTATCCGGATAACGACAACGGCCGGATTCCGGTTATTGCCGTTACCGGCACCAACGGCAAAACCACCACCGTGCGCCTGACCGCCCATATCATGACCAGCAGCGGGCTGCGCGTGGGCATGACCAATACCGATGGCGTATATGTCAACGGCCAGCAGATTGACTCAGGCGATTGCAGCGGCCCGCGCAGCGCCCGCAATGTGCTGATGCACCCGGATGTGGATGCCGCAGTTTTCGAAACCGCCCGTGGCGGATTGTTGCGCGAAGGCCTTGCGTTTGATCAGTGCCAGGTTGCAGTGGTCACCAATGTTGGCTCCGGCGATCACCTCGGCCTCAACTACATCACCACCCTGGCTGATCTGGCCGTACTGAAGCGGGTGATCGTGCAGAATATCGCGGATGACGGCGTTGCCGTGCTGAACGCAGCAGACCCGATTGTTGCCGCCATGGCAGAAAAACGTTCAAAGAATGTCACGTTCTTCACCCAGGACAAGAACCATCCGGTTATGGCCACGCATCGTGCTCGTGGCCAGCGTGTGGTTTATGTTGAAAATGGTGATCTGGTCTGTTTCGAGCGCGAAGAGCAGCAACGTATTCCCTTGCAACAGGCACCGATCACCCGAAGCGGCAGCATCGGCTTCCAGGTCGAGAACGTGATGGCGTCAGTTGCAGCGGCTTGGGGCTGCAACGTGCCCTGGCAAGCAATTCGTGCCGGCCTGGCCAGCTTCCGTAACGACGCCGACAACGCACCGGGGCGTTTTAATGTCTTTGACTACCGCGGGGCAACGGTGATTGCCGATTATGGCCACAACCCCGACGCCATGCTGGCGCTGGTCAATGCAGTCGACAAAATCGACGCAAAACGCCGCTCGGTGGTAATTAGCGGTGCGGGTGATCGCCGCGATGAAGACATCCGGCAGCAAACCGAAATTCTTGGCGATGCGTTTGACGACGTGATCCTGTATCAGGACCAGTGCCAGCGAGGCCGTGCCGACGGCGAAGTCGTCGCGCTGCTGCGCCAGGGCTTGATCCGTGCTCGCCGCACCACACATGTAGAGGAAATTCGTGGCGAATTTCTGGCTATCGATACCGCACTGGCCAAATTACAGCCCGGTGACTTGTGCCTGATCCTGATCGACCAGGTAGAAGAAGCGTTGGCTCACATTGCAGAACGTGTTGCGCAACCTGCCTGAGCCTAGATCGGAAGAGCACA
>JAUPTR010000234.1 GCA_030917985.1 Pseudomonadota bacterium
GGCAGGAGGATGTGATGGCGAATCTGGCGGAATTTGAGCAATATCTTGATCACCTGTGCGAGGTACTGCGCCGGGTTGAACGAAGCACTGGATTGAAGGACTACTGTCGAGGGCTGATGCTGCCGATTGCCCGTAAGAGCGTCGAACCACTGGCGGCCTGCTCCGATCCGCTGCATGTCGCGGCAAAGCACCAATCGATGCACCATTTTGTCGCCAAGTCCGAGTGGTCGGACGCCGCTGTCATGGGGCGCGTGCGCGATTGGGTGGTTCCAACACTGGGGCTCGAAAACGGCTGTTACTGGATCATCGACGACACGGGGTTTCCGAAGAAAGGGAAGCACTCGGTTGGCGTTGCCCGGCAGTACTGCGGGCAACTGGGCAAACAGGATAACTGCCAGGTGGCGGTCAGTTTGTCGCTGGCGAGCGAGCAAGGCAGCGTTCCCATTGCGTACCAACTCTACCTTCCCAAGGATTGGGCGGCCGATCCGGCGCGACGCAAGACGGCCGGCGTTCCGGCGGACATTGCCTTCGCCACCAAGCATGAAATCGCCTTGGCGCAAATGCGTCAGGCGATTGCTTGCGGCGTGCAACCGGGTGTGGTATTGGCGGACGCCGGGTATGGGGATGAAACAGCCTTTCGCGACGGCATCACGGACTTGGGTATGCTTTACGCAGTCGGCATCCGACCCGCAACCACGGTTTGGGCGCCGGGGACGGCACCGCTGCCACCCAAACCCTGGGTTGGTCGCGGTATTCGACCGACCCGACTGCGTCGGGAGCCGGGTCACGAACCCATTGCCGTGAAGGCGCTGGCGATGGCTTTGCCGCCAGAGGCGTACGGCTCGGTCACTTGGCGGGAAGGCACCAACAACCACCTGACGTCCCGTTTCGCCGCGTTGCGCGTCCGTCCTGCACACCGGGATTACCTTGGCACCGAGATGCGCCCGGAGGAGTGGCTGCTGATCGAATGGCCCGACGGAGAAGCCGAGCCGACCAAGTATTTTCTTTCGACGGCCCCGGCCGACGCCACGACGGAGCAACTGGTCTTCGTCACCAAGATGCGCTGGCGCATTGAGCGGGACTACCAGGAGCTCAAGCAGGAGTTCGGTCTTTCCCATTACGAGGGCCGAGGCTGGCTGGGGTTCCATCATCACGCCACCCTGTGTATCGCCGCCTACGGTTATCTTGTTGCTCAGCGCCTCAAACACGGAGGCTCCAAAAAAAACTTCGCTCAACCAGAAGCGTCTGCCTTACCCAACGATTACGTCCCTCGCGGCCGGCGGACGAGCGCAGCGCCATGTGCCTGACTCGATTTCAACCTTGCGCATCCTCATTGCTCAAGCCATCATCAGCAGGTTCCGTCGATGCCCCTGTTGCGGCGGAGGTAGTCATGGAATTTGACACAGTAAGACTAGGCAAGCAGTGTATTAAAATCAAGCATCGTGGCCAGCATGCCAAGCACGAACAAGCCCGTCAACACCCGATCCAGCAAACCTCGGGATGCTTCGGGCGCAGCCGGTAAATCTTCGTTCACCACAGTATCCTGCATCAGCATTTTGCCCTCCTCCAATTGATCCGGCGATATTTTTCTCGAGGCAATCCTGTTTCACCCGAAAAATACGCTTTTGTCATTTTACAGTCAACAATATGCGTGCCATCGGCATATTGGGCCATGTTCCGGCATACATCAGCAGGGTATCCCGATCGCCCCTGAAACAACAGCCAATCCTTCCTATCGTCGAGAGGCGATCTATAGTGTAGGGAGGACTCAAAACACAGGCAGTTTCATTACAGGAGGGGTTTGATTGTCAGGGGAAATGTCTCGACAAACGCTGCAGCAGGAACTGGCCACAACCAAAGCCAGGCTTCAGGAGCTTGAAGCTCGTGCCCGGCAATACGATGTTACTTTGCAAACGCTTGCTGCCGGTGTGATCGTGCATGGTCCGGATGGCAAGATCCGCTCGGCCAATCAGCAGGCACGAACAACCCTTGGACTGGATCAAACCGACCCGGCGCCACAATGGGAATTGCGCGACGCCAGCGGCAAGCAGTTGGCGCGGGAAGAATTCCCCGCCAACGTAGCCTTGCGCAGCAAGCAAGCCATCAACAATTGCGAAATCGAGGTTTATCGACACGACCTGGGCCGCAGCAAGTGGTTTAGCACCAATGCGGCCCCCGTGCTCAACGCGCAAGGCGAAATTGAAGAGGTAGTTGTTACGTTCATCGATATCAGCCAAACGCGAGCGGCGGTGAATGCGCTGAAAATCAGCGAGCACCGCTTTCGCAGTATCCTCGACAATGCGCACAATATCGCCGTTCAAGGTTATGACCAGCAACGTCGAGTGATCTACTGGAACCAGGCCAGCGAATCTTTCTATGGCTATCCAAACATCGAGGCCGTCGGGCAAAAAATAGAAGAACTGCTGCTCCCCATAGCAGATCGTGCGGAGTTTATTGAAAACTTCGACGAGATGCTGAAACATGACACGCCCCCTGCCCCTTGCGAATATGTAGCGACCCGTAAAGACGGCAGTCATATCGACATTTACTCGAACCAAGTGTTGATCCATTTGCCGGATGGCAGCCGAGAGATGTACTGCATTGATCTCGATCTGACCGAAACCAGGGATCTGGAGCAAGAGCTGGCGCGCTACTACAGCCGCTTCAGGGCGATTTCGGAGACATCGGCGCTGGGTGTATTTGCGACAGATTCACGGGGCCAGATCAGCTACGCCAATGTCAACTTCCAGAAACTGGTAAACCGTGCGGCCAGCGAACTGCTGGATAAGCCATGGTTGGCGCTGGTGCATAAAGCCAATCAGCATTTTGCCGAGTCCAGCTGGCAACAGGCCAAAGATGGCATGAATACGCTGACACTGGAACTGAGCATGACAGCCGGAGACACCGTACGCTGGTTGCGCCTGAACGGCGCACCATTGCGCGATGGCCGTGACTCCGGTGGCTATGTCATGACAGTAGAAGATATCTCCCAGCGCAAAGAGATGGAAAAAGCCATTCGTGAAAGCGAAGAAAAATTCTCGCGGGTATATCAAACACTGCCGGATGCGCTGGTGATCACCAATCTCGCAAATGGTGAAATTCTTGATGTGAACCGTCAGTGGGAGCTGGTTACGGGCTATTCCCCCGCGGAAAGCATCGGCAACACCACCTTTGCCCTCAACATATGGGCTAACCCGGAAGATCGTGCAAGCGTGGTTGCAGACATCCGCGCCGGGCGCGAAGTCCGCATGCGCGAGTTTCTGGCACGCACCAAACACGGCATGCTGACCTGGTGCGAATATTCGGCCGTGCCCATCGAACTGGGCGGCGAACAACTGTTGATTTCGGTGCTGCGCGACATCACTGATCGCTGGACCATAGCCACAGCGCTGCGCGATAGTGAGGAAAAATTCTCCAAAGCCTTCCACCTGATGCCCGATCTGGTGGTGTTCACCGATTACGAAACCGGCCGCTATCTGGACATGAACGATCAGCTGCTGCCGCTACTGGGCATTTCTCGTGAAGAAGCACTGGGCAAAACCTCGGAAGAGCTGGACATCTGGGCCGATACGGCACAACGCGATTTGGTGATCGAAACATTATCCGAATTCAGCGAAGTCCGGCTGCTTGAGGTGCAGCTGCGGCGCAAGGATCAACAGCTTATCTGGTGCGAATACTCGGCCATCCCCTGCGAATTGGGTGGCAAGCGCATGCTGATGTCGATTGTGCGCGACATCACCGACCGGAAATCAATTGCACAGGCATTACACGACAGCGAACAGAAATTTGCCACCGTTTACCAGATGCTGCCGGATGCCCTGGGTATCACAGACCTGCAAACCGGGCTGATTATTGATGCCAATAAGGCCTGGCTGGAAATGACCGGCTGGGGGCCGGACGAATGTATCGGCAAACGCACCAAGGACCTGGGGGTATGGGCCAATCCGCAAGATCGCAAACAGCTGATTGCGAATCTGAAGAAAAACAGGCTGGTGACCCACCGAGAATTCCTGATCCGCAAGAAAGACGGCACGGTATCGTGGAGCGAAATTTCCGGGGTCATCGCCACCCTTTCAGGGCGCCAGGTATTGATCTGGGTGCTGCGCGACATCCATGCCCGCTGGGAAATCGCCCAAGCGCTACGACACAGCGAAGAAAAGCTGTCGAAGGCATTCCATTTATTGCCGGACACACTGATGTTGTCGGACCTGGCCACAGGTGCAATTGTTGATCTGAACGAGCGATGGGACGAAATCACCGGCATGCACCGCCAGCGGGCTATCGGTTATAGCCTGATTGAGCTGGGCCTGATCGTACACCCGGAAGAATGGCAAATCATCAATGAACGTCTCAATGAAAACAATGAGGTCCGCAACCAGATCCTCAAATTGCGGCGCAAGGACGAGCAGATTGTCGAAGTCGAATATTCCGGTGTGCCGATTGAGGTTCAAGGGCAAAAAGTGGCCATGGGCATCCTGCGGGACGTGACAGAAAAACAACAGATCGAACGTGAATTGCGTGATCTGAACGTCAACCTCGAATACCGCGTGCAAACCCGAACCGCTGAACTGGAAAGCGCCAACGCCGAACTACAGAGCACGCTGCACACACTGCAGCTGGCGCAGAACGAACTGGTGCGTGCAGAACGACTGGCATCGCTTGGATCACTGGTGGCCGGAGTGGCACATGAATTGAACACACCGATCGGCAATAGCGTCACAGTCGCCAGCACACTGCAGGAAAAAACCCGTGACTTCAAACGCGACATGGAATCCGGCACCCTGAAAAAATCCGGGCTGCTGGGTTATATCGACACCGCATCCACGGCATCAGACCTGCTGATGCGAAACCTGCAACAGGCCCGCGAACTGATCGCCAGCTTCAAACAGGTGGCGGTAGATCAAACCAGCGAAAAACGCCGCCGCTTTGATCTCAAGGAAGTCATCGAAGAAGTGGTATCAACATTGCACCCGATGCTGAAAAAATCACCACACCAGATTCATCTGCAGCTGGAGGGTGGTATTCAGCTCGACAGTTTCCCTGGCCCTCTGGGGCAAGTGGTAACCAATCTGGTCAACAACGCCGTAATTCACGCATTCGACACCCGGGCACAAGGTGATATCACCATCGAAGCCTACGCCGCAGGTGACGACATTGTGGAAATCCAGATCCAGGACAATGGCTCAGGCATACCGCAACACCACCTGCCACGTATCTTCGACCCATTCTTTACCACCCGACTTGGCAAAGGCGGCAGCGGCCTGGGCCTGCACATTGTCTACAGCATTGTCACCCGCGTCCTGGGTGGCAGAATACACGTCAAGAGCCGCCCATCGGCAGGCACATTGTTTACCATCCAGATACCACTGGTCGCACCAGCAACTGCAAAACCGGAGATAAGCGAATGAGCATCAGCAATCATCACGACGATGATGCCTTGCAATTTGTAGACGAAGATTTTTCGATTACCGAAAAACAGGGCATGGGCAAGGACTGGCCGGTGTTGATCGTCGACGATGACCCGGACGTTCACTCAGCCACCACATTCGCACTGCGCGACATCACCATACTTGGGCGTGGCATTGAGTTCCTGCACGCCTATTCCGGCGCAGAGGCACGACAACTTTTGCAGCTGCGCAAGGATATCGCACTGATCTTTCTAGATGTGGTAATGGAGAAAGAGAACACCGGACTGGAAATGGTCAAGGTGATCCGTGAAGAGTTCGGTATGCTGGAAGTACGGATTGTGTTGCGAACTGGCCAGCCCGGTTACGCCCCGGAACTCCAGGCTATCCGCGACTATGACATCAACGACTATAAAACCAAATCCGAGCTGACGCTGACGCGCCTGGTGACCACTCTCACCACCGCCATTCGCTCATACGACCAACTGGCCACCATTTCCGCCAGCCGCCGCGGCTTGCGCATGATTGTTGATTCGGCAACCGACCTGTTTGGACGGCGAGGGCTGGAAAACTTTGCTGCCGGCGTGCTGACACAGATTTCGGCGCTGGTACGCCTGTCTCCCGAAGGATTGATCGCGGCCAAGGCCGAAACCGCACCGCATCATACACATGTGGATGACGAACCGGTGATTGTCGGTGCAGCGGGCAAATTCCGTGACTGGATCAATCACCCTCTGCACGATCTGCAAGACAAGAAAATTGCCAACGCACTGCGCCAATGCCTGGAACAGCGTCGCAACATCATCGACGAAAGCTGCACCACACTGTTTTTCAGCACCAGTGCAGAGCGCGATATTGCCGTTTACCTCAACACAGGAGAACCACTGACGGCAATGGATACCCAGATGCTCGAGGTGTTCTGCACCAATATCGCAATCGGTTTTGAAAACGTTGACCTGTTCCAGCAACTGAATGCCTACGCCTTCAGCGACCTGCTCTGCAACATCCCCAACCGTACCCGTCTGCTGCAGATCATTGCCGAGCAACGCCAGACAGGGTCAGCCGGCTGGACGATTGCCTTGGTAGACGTTGATCATTTCTCAGAAATCAACGATGCCCTTGGCCATGAAAACGGCGACCGGCTGCTGCGTGCGGTGGCAGAACGACTGCGTGGCGGCCTGAACAAGGAAACCATTCTGGCGCGGATTGCAGCCGACACCTTTGCCATTTTTGGCAAAAACGACCATATCGACCCGCTGCAACTGCAGCACCTGTTCGATACGCCATTTGCCGTCAGCGAATATTTTCTGCGTGTGCGCGGCACCATCGGCCTGGCCACGCTGGATAACGGGCAGAACGAGCAAACCGCGCTGCAGCACGCGCATATTGCGCTGAACCGCGCCAAAAACGATCTGCGTGGACGTTACTGCTACTACACCGCAGAAATGGAAACGGAAACGAAGAGCCGCCTGACGCTGTTGCATGACCTGCGCGCGGCAATCGAAGCGCAGGGGCTGGAACTGCACTTCCAGCCACAAATCGATTTGCACACTGGCAAGATTGTCGGCGCCGAAGCGCTGTTACGCTGGAACACGCCGCAAGGCATGATTCCGCCGGATCGCTTCATTCCGCTGGCGGAATACTCAGGTCTGATTATCGACCTGGGTGAATGGGTGCTGCGCTCTGCCTGCATCGAAGCAAAAAAATGGCATCAGAATGGATTCCCCGATCTGCGCATTGCCATCAATGTTTCAATGGTGCAGTTCCGCAGCCCATCCTTCGTGAAAATGGTAAAACAGGCGCTGGAAGATATCGCCATCGACCCACATCTGGTGGAGCTGGAAATTACCGAATCAGTGGCAATGGAAGGCGCAATAGGCCTGGAAAACCTGCTGAATCAACTGAGAGGGCTGGGGGTGATGCTCGCCATCGACGACTTCGGTACCGGCTTCTCTTCGCTGTCTTACCTGCAACGACTGAACGTGGATCGACTGAAAATCGATCGCTCATTCGTGAATACGCTGGGTGCTGCCGATGCACAGACCAGCATCGCGGAAATGATTGTGCGACTGGGGCAAAACCTGAAACTGACGGTGATTGCTGAAGGCGTGGAGACCGAAGATCAGGCCCAGGCGCTGCGGCAACTGGGCTGCCAGGAGGCACAGGGTTTTCTCTACAGCAAGGCGTTGCCAGCCAGCCAGTTTTTCAACTGGCTAAAGGCACACTAGCCGACTTTATTTTCGGCGCAGGAAAAACACGAATTTGTCGTTTTCATTGCTCGATTGCAACAAGGCATTGCCGGTCTGGCGGGCAAATGCGTCAAAATCCTTGGGTGTGGCCGGGTCGGTTGCCCAGACCTTGAGCACCTGGCCGGACTGCAGTTCGGCCAGCGCCTTCTTGGTACGCAGAATCGGCAGCGGACAGTTCAGGCCAGACAGGTCGATTTCTTTATCAAAGTCCATGATTACACTCGATAACAAGCAAGGGGCGAAGACTAGGCCGAAATTGCAATTGGTGCAAGGCTGACCCATGTGCATCATCGCCCTTTCCTATCAGCAACACCCTGACTACCCACTGCTGCTGGCAGCCAATCGCGATGAGTTCTTCGCACGGCCAACGGCGGCGCTGGGCTGGTGGCCGGACGGCCAGATACTGGCAGGAACAGATCTGCAAGCAGGCGGCACCTGGCTCGGCGTCAGCCGTAAGGGGCGGATGGCGGCCCTGACCAACTTCCGTAACCCACGCGCCAATCAGCCCAATGCACCCAGCCGCGGGCAACTGGTCAGCACCTTTCTCGCCAGCCAAAGCAGCGCTGCGGATTTCGCCACATCGCTACTGCCACAACTGGCGCACTACAACGGCTTCAACCTGCTGCTGTTTGATGGCCAACAGCTATTCTATGTTTCCAGCGTCGAAGCACAGGCACGGCCATTGCCCGCCGGCTTGTACGTGGTCTCCAATCACGTTCTGGGCACGCCATGGCCAAAGGTGGAACGACTGAAACAAGGCATGTTGCAACATCTGGCAGAACCCAGGCTGGATACCGAGGCCTTGTTTGATCTGCTCAGTGATCGGCAGCAGCCGCAGGACAAGGAACTACCGGATACCGGAGTCGGCCTGGAATGGGAGCGGCGTCTGGCCAGCATTTTTGTTGCAGCACCGGGTTATGGCACGCGCGCGTCGTCGCTGCTACGCCTGGGTAGCAATCAACAACTGGAAATGATTGAACGCAGCTTTGATGAGAGTGGGCAGATGAGAGAAACCCGCCGCTTCACACTGACCCTGTAAATCGAACCGGGCTGCAAAGCCCGCCTGTATTGGGCTGCAGGCCAGCCTCAGAGGCAATAGGGACAAGGCCTGCAGGCCGGTCTTATTTACGGCATTCACCGATACGTCTGGCGCTGTATTCGCTGTTGATCACCATATTGCCCTGCGGGCCGCCGGCCATCTCCATGCGCGACTTGCCGCTGTAGCTATTGCCGGAGTAAGTCATTTCGCCACTCATGGTGGCCTTGTGTTCACCCGAACACACCATCTTGAAACTGGCCTTGTTGCCCGAGAAACTGCGATTGACGAACTCGCAATTGTTTTTTCCGTCGTTCATGCTGGAAGGCATGGTTTTCTTGCCATCGGCAATATCCTGTTTGCTGATGCAGATGCGCACCGTTTGTGGCGGCACTTGCATCGGCATGCCCGGCATCAGCGTGCGGGTGGTGATCTCCCACTCGCCATCCTGCATATTCGGCGTTTCAGCCGCCCACACACCCTGCGCCAGGCAGAGCGCCGGCAGCAATATCCATGTTTTCATACTTTACCCCCTGCGCTGATCAAGCTTTCATTTAAGCAGAGCCATGCACAAAGTAAACCGGGCCGCACACAGCCGCCCGGTCTGGATCAGAAGCATGAAGTATTCACCGACACTTGCCGATACGCTTGCCTGTGTACTGTTGTGTGAGCTGCTTCTTATAGGTGGCAGATTCGAGATTGGTTACCGCATGACCGATGAGATTGCCGGCGGCCACGCTGGCATCTCCGCTAGTCGTCACATTCGGCATGCCCGTACATTGCACCACATAGTGCAGTTTGGTGCCGTTCTGCTTCTGTTCTTTCACCGTACAGGTTTCCGGAGTTGCGCCCGGCGCCAGTGGCAGATAGTGCAGCAAGTTGGCAGCATCCTTGTCCGAGAGGCATTTTTTCAACTTTAGCGGGTGCTGCGACGGCGGCATGTCCTGCAAATCCGTCTTCACCGAAAACTCCCACTCACCCGGCTCTACACCAGCGGCGTAAACGTGCCCAACACTGGCAACGACGAATGCCAATACCATCAGTTTTTTCATTTACCTATACCTTCCAGAAGTCGGCCCGTGGACTGCGCGGGCACCCCACGCGGCTTGCAAGCGCGTGTTACAGCAAAACCAGATTATCGCGATGAATCAGTTCCGGCTCATCGATGTAACCCAGCACAGCCTCGATCTGCTTGCTGGGCACACGCATGATGCGGCGTGCCTCATCGGCACTATAGTTGATCAGGCCGCGAGCAATTTCACGGCCATCGTCATCACAGCAGCTCACCACATCGCCCCGCAGGAACTCGCCTTTGATGGCCACCACCCCAACCGGTAACAGACTCACGCCATCCTGCAACAAGGCACGTGCCGCGCCGGCATCCAGCGTCAGGCTGCCGCGCAGTTGCAGATGATCCGCCAGCCACTGCTTGCGTGCCGCCAACGGCGAGGTGCGCGCAATCAGTTGGGTGCCAATCGGCTCACCATTTGCCAGGCGCTGCAGCACATCCTCCTCACGACCACAGGCAATTACCGTGTGTGCGCCGCTGCGGGCCGCACGCTTGGCGGCGAGAATCTTGGTAATCATGCCGCCGGTACCCACACTGCTGCCAGCACCGCCAGCCATTTCTTCCAGTTCCGGCGTGCCGGCATCGGCGTTGAACACGAACTGTGCGTTCGGGTCTTTGCGCGGATCGGCGGTATACAGGCCTTTCTGGTCGGTCAGAATTACCAGCGCATCGGCTTCGATCAGGTTGGTCACCAGCGAACCGAGGGTGTCGTTATCGCCCACCTTGATTTCATCAGTGGTAACTGTGTCGTTTTCATTGATGATTGGAATCACTCCCAGGCTGAGCAAGGTCAGCAAGGTGGAGCGCGCATTCAGGTAGCGGGTGCGATCCGCCAGATCTTCATGGGTAAGCAGGATTTGTGCGGTTTTCAGCCCATGCTCGCGAAAACAGCTTTCATAGGCCTGCACCAGTCCCATCTGCCCTACCGCCGCAGCGGCCTGCAGCTCGTGCAGTGCCTTGGGGCGCGCTTTCCAGCCAAGGCGTTGCAGGCCTTCGGCAATCGCGCCGGAGCTAACCAGCACTACCTGCTTGCCCACCTTGTTGAGTGCGGCAATTTCTGCGGCCCAGCGGCTGAGCGCTGCATGATCCAGGCCACGGCCTTCATTGGTAACGAGACTACTGCCGACCTTGACCACCAAGCGGCTGCTTTGTTGAACGACAGAGGCGACCATGCGCGAGAGTATCCGAAATGAAGCAAATGCAAAGGCCTGCGATTATAAAGGCTAAGCCTCTGAGCGGAAAGGCAAGCCTGCAGGTAAGCGCCTGCCAGACTGGCTGAACCTGCGACAAAATCAATGATCCAATTGCCTATGTATCAGCCAATGTCTACAGTGAAATAAATTAGCATTGCCTGATATTCATCAGAATCAGCATTGCTTATGTGCCGCAAGTTCCTGTTTCCAAAAGAAGCGAGGACGCACCATGAAGCAGACACTCTCTCTGGATGACAAATACCGGCTGGATCACGGCCAAGTATTCATTACCGGCATTCAAGCACTGGTACGCCTGCCGATGTTGCAGGCACAGCGCGATGCGCTGGCAGGGTTGAATACCGCCGGTTTTGTCAGTGGCTACCGTGGCTCGCCGCTCGGCGGGCTGGACCTGGAAATGGCGCGCGCCAGCCATTATCTGCAATTGCACAACGTCAAATTCCAGCCGGGGCTCAACGAAGATCTGGCAGCAACCTCGGTCTGGGGTACGCAGCAGGTGGGCCTGTTTCCCA
>JAUPTR010000235.1 GCA_030917985.1 Pseudomonadota bacterium
CCAACCCGCAGCATGAATACACAAAGAAACTGCTGGCGGCGATTCCGGGGCGGTAGGGCAGGATAGGCATTGGCCTGCAGGGCGCGCTGGGATTGGCTTGCAGGCCGGGCTGTGAGCCAATACGGATGCGGGTTGTGGCTTGGTGCCTGTTTATGGGTAAGGCGTAGTTTGTAGGGCAATGGAATGGACTCCTCCCTCCTGGCACATCAATGCCGTGTCAGGAGGGAGGAGTCCATTCCATTGTGCGGGGGGCCTTGCAACCAACGAGTCAGCCGTCATTTCTGCCAGAAAGCATGTTTTTCTTTGTGAAGCGGCATCTGGCGCGGGTTGTGTTGATTATTTACAATCCTATTGGCATGCTGGCTCGGCCCTGAGCTGATTACACGCTTTGCCAGCGTCGCATTTTGAAAGTCGAACCCCATGCCTCACTTTTCCTTGCCCAATGCCTGCCGCCTGTTGTTGGCCGCAGCCACCTGTTTACCAGTTTCAACATTGGCGGCCGACAAGGCTAGCTGGGCTGAAATCGGGCCGTTTCAAGCGCCATTTACGCATTTGCGTGGTGGCAGCGATGGGCGGAATCTCTATTCCATGCCCAATAATTACACGCTTTACGCCAGTAGGGATGGCGGGGCGCATTGGGATAATCTGCTGAAATCCCTGCCCGCCATTCCGCGCCTGCAGGATCTGCTGGTGGACCCGCTGGATAGCAGCAAGGTCTGGTTGCTGGATGTTGAAGGCACGCTCAGGGTCAGCAGTGATGCCGGCCGTAGCTGGAACATCGCATTAACTACGGGCGAGTTGCCCGCCCATACCTATGGAGCTAGCCTGCCATGTTTGCACGTTGATGCAAGTAATCCCAAGCGGGTTTACCTGTTTGCGTTTCCGACGATATATCGCAGCGATGATGGTGGCGAAAGCTGGAGCAAGTTTGTTGCCGATACGGAAATGACGGCCAGATACGATTCTAGTGCCGTCGTGATTTCAAACCCGGCCAATGGAGATGTGCGGGCAATCATTGGCCGTGTACCGGAGGATGTGGTTTTCGTCAGCAAGGATCAGGGGCGCACCTGGCAGGATGAGGGGAGAGTGACAAGTGACTTTACCCCTTTTTACTCTGCGCTAAATGGCACCCGACATCTCTATGCCTATGCTGCCGGAAATAGTACCGCAACCAAAGGCCTGTATCGATGGTCTGTGGATACACCGAATAAGTGGCAGTTTTTGCTGCCTTTATGGTCTGAGCAGACCAGGTTTTTCCCAGCCAGGGAGTCGGACGCCATTCTGGCCAGCGCGACTGACGTTAACAAGGTGGGCCTGAGCCTTGATGCCGGCAGCACTTGGCGCACTCTACAATTGCCAAGCGGCTTTGAAAGTCGCTCCCTTTACGCCGGTAAGAATGAAATTTTAATTGGCGGCCAGCAATTGTTAAGCAGCCGCGACAGTGGCCAGAGCTGGCAGGTAAAAGCGACTGGCGGATTGCCTTCTGTGATCAGCCAGATCAGTCGTGATTGTCGCGGCCTGGTTGCCTCGACCGATAGCGGTGTATTTACCGCCGCCGATGGTTTGAATTGGCGCTTGTCTGCCACCGAACAAGGCGTAGTTGGTGCTGTCGATGGCATTGCCAATACGCTCTATCGCACACGAACCTCACCTGTCACCCTACAGGGGTCTATTCAAACTTTTCTCATAGAAACGAAACCAAGTGTCTCGACACTGGAAGTGAGCCGGGATTGCGGCAAAACCTGGAGCGCCGCAGCTTTGCCTCCCCGTAGCGAAGGCTCGCCATCGTTTGATCGCGTCAAGCCGGTTGTCGATGTTGTCGCGGGCAAAGAGCGCTGGTATTTGCAGGTGTATCGTTATGCGCCGGCTTGTTGCCCTGGCTCCCCGCATTATCCTTTCGAGCTGTATCAGGCAGACAGTGTCGCCGGGCCTTGGTCATTGATCGCAACCTTGCGGGATATTGTGGCCGTGTATCACGATGCCCGTTTACCCGACTCATGGATGTTTCAAGGGCAAATGCGTTCTGGCCACGGTGGACTTTATGGCGCAAAGCTTCTCCATTCCGACGATGGCGGCAAGACGGCCAGATTAGTCTATCTTGACAGTCCTGAGATGAGCCCATCGGGCTTTCATATCGAATCCGGCGGAGAAGCTGGTGTCTACTACGCGCTGACATGGGGCTTTGTTGGGGAGAGGTTGCCTAGTTATCGGACAAGTGATGGCGGCAAAACCTGGGCCAAGTGGGCGACCCCCCTGAATTCGCTGCAGATTCATCCGACTCGCCCAGCAGAAATGTACTCGATCCTGCCTGATGGGCGGGTTCAGCGCAGTAACGATCAAGGCGCAACGTGGCAGCCATTGCCGGCATTGTCCGGTATCAATCCTGACAGGCCGATAGACCTTCATCTTGATGCTGAGACAGACCACCTCATGGTAACCACGGATGCGGGCATTCAGTCTCTGGATGTGCGCCCGGATGTGGCGGCTATGCCTGATGAAGAGGCCGATTCGGGGGGGGGATGTACGACTGGCCGTGTTCGTGGCGGAGTCGATATTTCGCTGTTGATGTTGCTTGTCTTGAGTGCTGTTTGGGGCGCACGGAAGTTGGCTCGCTGGCGTTGAAAGCTGTCCTGTGGCGCGCCATTCTTTCGCGCGGATTGGCCTTGGACAGAGGCTGCTTTCCATTGCTGCACTTTGGAGGGCAGGTTTCTGCCCTCCATTACAACGCTTGGGCGGGTGGCAAGTCGGCACTGCTGCGTCTCGCAAGCGCCATGCTTTGAATGAACACCGTCAAACCGCTACGAAAACGCTATCCCCGTTTGCTGAAGGCCTATTCCGTTGGGTTGATAAATATCCGCCGCTACACCGTTCAGATCCGGATATTTGTCACTGAACAGCATGCGGTCGGCCCAGCCCGCCTGCTGACCAAATGAATTTAATTTGCCAAGCTGGCTCTCGAAGGCTCCGGACACCGACTCACCTTCGGCTGGTAAAGCAAGTGTGCGAATGTCAGCACGACCCAAAACCTGGTCACTGGTGGCTTCGCGGATCTTGATCTTGATGTCTTCCGGCTTCAGTTCCTGAGCGCCCGATTTAATAGTTATGTTGTTATCGAGCGCTGCCTGCAGTCGCTCAGTACTCAAATGGAATGGCGACCATTCGGGCGTCGGATTTGCCACTACATCTATGCTGATGCGATTGATGTCGGGAGTAACGTTATTGCAGTTATGCACCCAAATACCAGGCGTGCCCACGAAATAGGTGTTGAAGTCCTCAACCTCCAGGTTAAAGACCTGTCCAGCATAGGCTACAGCCCCCGAGAGCATGCTGTTGGCAAAAGCGTCTGGTGTCAGCACGTAGTCGACCGTTGTCGGGTCACCGTTGTGCGTCAGAAACGCATCCCCTGGCTTGAGCTCACACACTGGCGTCCAGCCCTTACCTTCGACCCAGCAGGGGTGCTCTCCAGTGACGTAGATATAGCCAGGTGAAGGGAATCTCTTGAGGTGTAGCGGCCCAGGTTTATAGGCCAGCGCATATGTTTTTGCTATGTGCTCATAAATCCTGATGACACGCTTAGGGGTCATCTCACCGGTCTTTTCGCAACGAGACATGACGACTGAACCGACCTCAAGATTTTCGATCTTGGAAAACGAGCCGTTGTCGCGAAGAATCGGCGTATCCCCATCGAAACATACGCTTTGTAGCTCGGCTTTCTCGGCGATGGCCTCAGTTATAGATTGACCACCTACAGGACAGTTGGTGTTATGCACCCACACACCTGCCTCACCAACGTAGTAAGTATGGAACTCATCCACCTCGAAGTTGTAGACTGGGGCGAGATAGGATTGACCAAGGTCCAGCTTACCCAAGTTCAGCGAAGTGGCGCGGTCAGCTACCTTGATTTGCGCATCGCTAGTATCTAGTACGATTCCTACGCCGGTTCGATCATCTGCCGCGAACGCAATGTGCTCGTACTGCGTGCGCCGAATCCTGCCCGCCGCATGCACATGGGCTTTTCGCCCATCCGCCAACTGCAGAACAAACCCCGGCTCAAGATACTCCGTTGCCATCCAGTGTTCGCCATGTGTCAGCGGACCTTCCACCCAGAACGGGTGATTCGGCGTGGCAATGACCGTCGTGAGTTCTTGCCCCCCCTCCACTTCGATTTGCACCGCATACACAGGCTGATCCAAGTGCGCCACCTTCTTGATCACTCGCCGGTAGCCAATTTCTCCACCCTCTTCGGACTGAGACAACACAAGTGTGCCTGCACGCACATCTTCAATTGGCAGCAGACCTTGATCGGTGTGCACAGGCGTACCGGCGACGAAACAGGCCCGATAGTCAACCGTACCGTCTTCGTTGATCTTCAAGGTGCCTTCGCAAGCTTTGGCGTAGTCTTCGACATCGATGACCCTGCTCTCAGACACCGGTGTGCCGCTTACATCACGAGTGGACGACTCGATCACATACGCCTTGGTATTGGTATCCCTCACCAACAGATCGCGAAGCGGAGTAACCTCAATCACGCCCCGACGCATTTGTTGCATCAGGAAATCGACTTGTTTAGCCGCTCGTTGAAGGTCGCGCCGCAGTGCGGGCGTGTCAGCGTACTTGACACTAGCCACTAACGCGAGCAAGTTAACAAAATTGTCACGCGCCTCATCCCAGTCGCCCTTCATGGCGGCTTCGGTCATCCTATAAGCCCCCTCAGCGGCGAGCGTTATGGGGTTGTACTTAAGAGTGGCGAAAAACAGATGGCTGGCAATCTCTGCTCCAGAAGCGTCTCTTGCTAACAACTTTGTGAAATCCGTGCTCTGGGGTAGTTTCAACGTGTTGCTATGCGCGATGGATTGTGTCAGTCCGACAATGACGTCTGTACCAAGCACGCTCATGCCAGCCAGCAAAAGGTCGATGTTGCTCGTGTTGATGTCCAGGTCGGCAGCCATGACCGCCAGCGATGCTTGGGTATGCTGGCCTGATTCGAGCAAACCGACGTAGTAGTTGAGCGTGTCCGTCGAGGGTGGAACACCCACCAGGTTCTGGTATAGCAGGGTGACTTCGTCTGCATTGGAGAAACCGGCGCCCAGTCTTGCGTTCAGGGCAAACACTATCAGGTCGGAATAACTCGTGCCGGTATCAAGATAACTCAGACCGATGCCAACGTAGCCATGATTCGCAACCGACGCTGCGCCGAATACAGCGCCGAGAATTTTTGCCGTGATGCCGGCGTTGCCACTCAGGTCGAGCGCGAGCCTGCTGTCGCTAAAGTGCAGCCGCTCGATATTGGAGAGCGAATCCATGCCATCGACCTCGCTACTTACCGAGAAACCAGCCAGGGTCTGGTTTACGGAATGATGTGCCCGCTCTGTTGTGTAGACCGCCGTGTCTATACCTGCACCGCCATTCAGCGTGTCGTTGCCGGCCAGCCCGGCCAGCGTGTCGTTGCCGGAACCTCCGGTGATGATATTGGCAGCCGCGTTTCCCGTGATGTATCGGCCCGGTGTGGAAACCCCGAGCGATCCACCCAGACCATCTCCGCCATACAACCACATAAGTGCCGCCTCGTCGTACGGGCTGAAGCTCGAATATGGCCCGCCGGAGTCGGTATACGACATGATGCTGTAAGCGGTATTGTTTTCGACAGGCGAGAGGGTCGGGCTGCCTTCAAACGGGTGTTTCAAACCGAGTGCGTGGCCGAGTTCATGTAGCAGCGTCTGGTAAGCGGAGTTGCCGACAGCCGGGCTGGCGTTTTCCGTTCGAAACTCGATGTTGTCGAGATAAACGTAGGCGCTGGTTGTGTAGTCGATGATGGTATCGTTTTGGTTGTAACTGTAGCCGCGCCCCCAGCTGCACAGGCCGGCAGCTCTGGCGTCGTAAACAATATCGGTATTGGCAAAATGGATGTCTGCGCTGGTGCCGGTGGCAGCCTCTGCAAACGAGATGCCCGTCAGCTGGCTGATGTAGGCCAGCTGAGTGAGGCAGGCATTTTGTTGCACGCTGTTGAAGGCAGAAAGCCCGCCGCTGATGCCGCTGTTGTTCTCCTCATTTCCACTGCTGACTGAAAAGGTGTAATAGAGAACACTCCGGGAAGGCGTCAGCCAGTTCCAGCCCGGCCCGTTATCGAGCAATGCATCGATATGAGGCTGGCCGGAAAGAGGGAGGGTGTCGACGTCAGTAATGGTAGTCATGATGACCTTCAGGAAAAGACGGGTTTGTCACCTCTGATGAAGAATGGCTTTAAGGTTCTGGCGAACC
>JAUPTR010000236.1 GCA_030917985.1 Pseudomonadota bacterium
CTGCCAGGGAACATATCCAGCATCAGGAAAATGGCATTCTGGTAAAGGCGGGCGATGCCGGCAGCTTTTGTCAGGCGGCAGCAGAACTGGCCGTCATGCCGGAGCAGATCGGCACACTGCGTTCTGCCGCCGCCCAGACGGCAGCTCATATCGGTTGGCTACAGGTGTTCAGTGAGTTTGAGCAGCAATTGTTCGAGGTGATCAAGAACTGGGAGCAAAGTCATGACTAGAGCAACCATCAGCCGCATCGTGGAATGGGATCGACGCTGGGTCAAGAAAGTCAACCAAGCCAATCGGCGCAACGATATTCGTACTCTGTTTTCACTGATCAGTCGACTCGGTGATGGCGCATTCTGGTACGCATTGATGATCGGCTTGTTACTGGCCGACCCGCAACGCACCTTCTGGCCGGTATTGCACATGGCCACCGCCGGGCTTGCCGCAACGCTGATCTACAAGACGCTGAAACGCTGTACGTCGCGCCCTCGGCCGTTTCACACAGACCAACAACTGCTGCTGTCGATTGCGCCACTGGATCGCTACAGCTTCCCTTCCGGGCACACGCTGCATGCGGTAACGTTCACACTGCTGGCAGTGTTTTATTTTCCGATGCTGGCATGGTTGCTGATTCCTTTTTCGATTCTGGTGGCATTATCACGCGTGGTGCTCGGCCTGCATTACCCCAGCGATGTGATAGCCGGGGTAGTGATTGGTGCGGCTATCGCCATGGCCTCCCTCTGGATCAGAGGCTGAGACTCATACCGCTGGTAACACCTTGCCAGGATTGAGCAGGCCTAAAGGATCAAATGCCTGTTTGATCTGCCGTTGCATCGCTAAGGTAGGCGCATCCAGTTCCAGCGGCACAAAATCGCGTTTTTCCTGCCCGACGCCATGTTCGCCCGACAGCGCCCCACGCAATGAAATAACCAGATCAAACACCTTGCGCAGGCATTCCTCCCCCCGGATCAACTCTGCCGGGTTGGCTGGATCAATCAGCAGATTGACATGAATATTGCCATTGCCGGCATGGCCAAAATTGACATTACGTACACCATGTTCAGCAACAATAGCCGCGACCCCGCTCAGCAACGCGGGCAAGTGCGCGACCGGCACCACAACGTCTTCATTGATTTTCTTTGGTGCCACATCACGCAGCAATGGTGATAACGCCTTGCGCGCAGCCCAAAGCGCCTGAGGCTGAGCAATCGCAGCAACTTCGATAAGGCCTTCTGCCCGACATGCGGCAACGATGGCTTGCTGGGCACTGGCCACATCCTGCGGGCTGCCATCCACTTCAATCATCAACATTGCCGCGCTCTCCGGCGGCAACATATCCGGGTAATGGTTGCGCAACAGCGTCAATGCATTGTTATCGAGAAATTCCAGTGCACTCGGCACAAAGGGCTGCCCCATGATTGCCACAATCGCAGCGCTGCAGCTCGCCAGATCGCGGTAATGTGCAGCAACACCTGCAATACAGGCTGGTTTCGGCGTCAGCTTCAAGGTGGCTTCGGTGATGATTGCCAGCGTACCTTCAGAGCCGATCAGCAATCGCGTCAGGTCGTAGGCAACCGAATGCTTGCTGGTAAACGAGCCGGTGCTGATGATGTCACCTTGTGCAGTAACCGCCTTCACACCCAGCACGTGATCACGTGTCGAGCCATATTTGACTGTATGAGGCCCGCCGGCATTGGTTGCCAGATTTCCACCAATCGAACAATAAGCCGCACTGGAAGGATCAGGCGGCCAGAAAAAACCGGCTGCCGCCACATGTTTTTGCAAGCTGCCATTCAACACGCCAGCCTCAACTACCGCAAAACGGTTGGCGGGATCCAACTCCAACACCCGGTTCATTCGCTCCAGCGACAGCAATAACCCGCCGGAGATGGGGATGCTGCCCCCAGCCGTGCCGGTCCCTCTGCCTCGCGGTGTCACCGGCACGCGATGGCGTGCGCAGATACGCATAATGGTGGCAACTTCGTCGCTAGAAAGCGCAAATGCCACCGCTTGCGGTGGCATGTATTTGCGACTGTTGTCGTAGGAATAGGCAAAACAATCTGCAGGATCAATCAACAAACGCTCTGGAGGCAAAACTGCCGCCAGCTCATTGATCCAGATTGCGTCAGAAACACTCATATCCGATTCGCTCTGCGCTCAGGCGCCAGGCTTGAGGTCTTTCGACAAAACAAAGGCATCGGAATAAAACTCGTCTTCCGGCAAGCCTTGCGCAGTGAAAGTCCGATGCGCAGCCTCAACCATCAGCGGCGCACCGCAGGCATACACCTGATATGGCGCAAAATCAGCAATATCGGCCAACACTGCTTCATGAACCAAGCCAGTACGGCCTTCCCATGCATCCTCCTCACTCGGCTCGGACAACACGGGAATGTATTCGAAATGCGGCAACTGTTCCGCCCACTGCTGCGCCAGCTCATTCATGTAGATTTCGGCATTGGTGCGTGCGCCCCAATACAGCTGCATCGGCCGGCTGATGTTTTTGGCGATGGCATGCTCGACAATCCCCTTGATCGGCGCAAAGCCGGTACCGCTGGCGACAAAAACGATCGGTTTATCGCTTTCTTCGCGCAGGAAGAAGGTGCCCAGCGGCCCCTGAAAGCGCAGGATTTCCTTCGGCTTCATGCTATTGAACACATAGTCCGAAAAGGTGCCGCCCGGCATATGGCGAATGTGCAACTGCAGGAAGGCATCATCGTGTGGTGCATTCGCCAGACTGAAGCTGCGGCGCTTGCCGTCTTTCATCACGATATCGATGTACTGGCCGGCCAGAAACTGCAAACGCTCGTTGGCAGGCAGTTTCAGTGACAACACGGCAACATCTTGCGAAATTTTATCGATCGATTCCACGCGACAGGGCAGGTTCTTGATCGGGATATCACGCACCGCGCCAATTTCCTTGCACTCGATAGTCAAATCCGAAGTTGGTTTGGCGCAGCAGAACAGAACCATGCCTGCGGCCCGCTCTTCCGGGGTCAGCGAACTTTCAGCAAATTTCCCCATATTCACAGTACCATCCACCACCTTGCCCTTGCAGGCACCGCAAGCGCCATTTCGACAGCCATAGGGCAACACATAGTGTTCGCGCAATGCCGCTTCCAGAATGGTTTCATCATCATTGACAACAAATTCATGGCCACTGGGCTGAATCTTGACCTTGGCTGACATACACTTCACCTCTTCACGGCATGGTTCACAACACAAAGCATCATGAAACGCATTTTATTCATTGGTAGCGGCGATATCGCCCTGCGCTGCGCCAGACAACTTGAATCCCGCTATCGTCTGTATGGCCTGCTGCGTTCGGCACAGCGAGGCGATCAATTGCGCCAATCGAACATCACCCCGGTTGCTGGCGACCTGGATCAATACGACTCACTGCAACGACTCGGCGGGCTGGCCAACTATGTGATTCACCTGGCGCCACCACCCCCACAGGGTAATGTAGACCACCGCACGCGCAACCTGTTGCAAGCACTGTCAAAGCGCGGAAGTTTACCACAGGGGGTAATCTACATCAGTACCAGCGGGGTGTATGGTGACTGCCGTGGCGAGCACGTTGATGAGACGCGCACGCCAGCGCCCAGCACCCCACGGGCCAAACGCCGGCTGGATGCCGAAATACGCCTGCGGGACTGGGCAAAACGGCAAAAAATTCCACTGGTGATATTGCGGGTGCCAGGCATTTATGCGGCTGACCGTTTGCCGCTTCAGCGCCTGCAAGCCGGAACACCTGCCTTGAATGATGAGGATGATGGATACACCAATCACATTCACGCAGACGATCTGGCACGCGCCATTATCCACGCCCTGCGCCAGCTGAACGGGATCCGCATTTACAATGTGGTCGATGATTCGCGGATGAAGATGAGTGAATATTTCGATCTGGTGGCAGATGCAGTTGGCCTGCCGAGGCCGCCACGCATCGCCCGTAGCGAAGCAGAAGGTCGCATTTCGCCCGCCATGCTGTCGTTCATGGATGAATCACGCAGACTGGCAAACCTGCGCCTGCACAAAGAATTGGGACTGCGCCTGCATTATCCGACCGTCGGCGCCGCACTGGCCGGACTCAAGCCGGCAAACGCACGCTGAACAGGGCGCCACCCAGC
>JAUPTR010000032.1 GCA_030917985.1 Pseudomonadota bacterium
AGTGGAGGGGGTGGGGGCAGCCGGCAGCGAGATGATGGCTATCGCTTCGCTCCACTCATCCTGCGGTGTGGTGGTGGTTTTGGTAGGTCGGACTTCAGTCCGACGCAGTTGTAAACGTTAAGCACCGCGTCGGACTGAAGTCCGACCTACTACAAAAGCCGCTTGTTTTTGCGGCAGTGGGCGGGATGGGGGATGGGGCGTGGCTGAAATAGCCGGATTGTAGACGCCAGCCAGCCCCATCCCAACCCTACCCTTGAAGGGCAGGGCGATGATTAAGGTGTTGGCGTGGGCAACAAAATTGCCCGCTCCACCTGGCTAATGCCGGAGAAACGCTGAAAAAGCGTTGATCCTGCTTGATAGATTTAACTAACCCCGGAAATCCAAGCATGACTTTTTCCCAGTTTCTCAACATCCTGCGGGCGCGCAAGCTGATCGTATTGCTGTGCCTGACAACCGTGGTGGGAGTAACAACCGCGCTCAGTCTGATCTGGCCCAAATCCTACTCGGCCACCGCATCGGTGCTGGTAGACGTAAAAGGTGCCGATCCGCTGACTGGCGTTTATGCACCGGGCGCCATGCTGCCGGGTTACATGGCCACCCAGGTGGACGTGCTCACCAGCAAAACCGTTGCCGCCAAAGTGGTAGACAAACTGCGCCTGCTGGAAAGCCCCGGCATCAAACAGCAATGGCAGGACGACACCCAGGGCAAGGGCGACATCCGCTTCTGGCTGGCTGATCTGCTGCTGAAAAAGCTCGATGTCAAACCCTCGCGCGAAAGCAGCGTCATCGAAATCAACTTTGCCAGCGAAAGCCCGGCCTTTGCATCGCTGATTGCCAACGCCTTTGCCGAAGCCTACATCGAAACCAACCTGGACCTGCGCATCGAGCCAGCCAAACAAAGCAACGATTTCTTTGAAAAGCAGCTCAAGGGCCTGCGTGCCAATCTGGATGAAAAGCAGAAAGTCCTCTCCAAATATCAGCAAGACAAAGGCATTGTTGCCGTAGACGAACGCCTGGACGTAGAAAACGCCCGCCTCGCCGAACTCTCGTCGCTGGTGGTGGGCGCGCAGGGCATGAAAGTAGACAGCGCCTCGCGAGAGCGGCAGATTGTTGAAGCCGGCGGCCGGGGTGATTCGGTTGCCGACATTGCCAACAACCCGCTGATTCAAAACCTCAAAGCCGAGCTGGCCCGCTCGGAAGCCAAACTCTCTGAACTCGGCTCGCGCCTGGGCCGCAACCACCCGCAGTTTCGCGAAGCCCAGGCCGAGGCAGACGGCATACGCCAGAAACTCGACGCCGAAATCAAGGTGGCCAGCAGCGGCATCACCAACACCGCACAAATGCAGCAGCGCAAAGAAAGCGAACTGCGCAGCGCCCTCGCCACCCAAAAATCGCGCGTGCTGGAGCTGAAAAAACAGCGCGACGAAATGTCGCTGCTCACGCGTGAAGTGGAAAACGCCCAGCGCGCCTACGATGCCGCACTGCAGCGCGCCAGCCAGACCCGCCTGGAAAGCCAGGCCAACCAGACCAACGTGGTGCTGCTCACCCGCGCCACCGAGCCGGTAAATGCCAGCAAGCCCAAAGTGCTGCTCAACATCATCCTCTCGGTGTTTGTCGGCGGCATGCTGGGCCTGGGCTTTGCCTTCTTGCGTGAAATGACCGACCGCCGCATCCGCGAAGCCGACGATCTCTCTGACATCCTGCAAACCCGCGTGCTGAGCGTGTTGCCCAAACAACAGGCCGCCAGCCGCCCCAGCCGCTTCTCGTTTGGCAGACGCAAAAAACCCATGCTGCACCCGATTGTTTCCACCCAGGTAGGAGGCCGCTAATCATGAACCAGCCCACCATCGAACGCAGCGTGATTGGTGCCGTTTTTGGCGACGAAGCCGGCAGCTCGATCAACAAGATCGCCATTGGCAAACTCCTGATCGAATCTGGCCGCCTCAAGCGCGAAGACGTAGAAAAAATCAAAAAACTGCAGATGGAAAAAGGCCTGCGCTTCGGCGAAGCCGCCATCACCCTTGGCCTGTGCAACGAAGACGACATCCTGCGCGCCCTCTCGCGGCAGTTTTCGTTTGACTGGATTGCCCCCACCGAAACCAAGCTCGCCAGTGAACTCTGCGCCGTATTCGACCCCTTCGGCCGCGAAGCCGAAGCCCTGCGCACCATTCGCGGCCAACTGCTGCTGCGCTGGTTTGACCAGGGCAACCGCACCCTGGCCATCACCGGCGTACACCAGCGTTCTGGCGTATCACACGTATGCGCCAACCTCGCCGTGATGTTTGCCCAGCTGGGCCTGAAAACCCTGCTGATCGACGCCAACCTGCGCAACCCGCGCCAGGAAGGCATTTTTGCCGTGCGCCCCCATGGCGGCTTATCCGACATGCTGATCGGCCGCGTCGGCATGGATGCCATCACCCGCGTACCGCAGATCGCCAACCTCTCGCTGCTTACCGCCGGCGCCATACCGCCCAACCCGCAAGAGCTGCTGGCCCGCCCCAGCTTTTATCAACTGCTGCAAAAAGCGCAGGACGACTTTGAAATCGTATTGCTCGACACCCCCGCATACGACGTGGGCGCCGACCTCGAAATCATCGCCAGCCGCGCCCGTGGCGCACTGGTGGTAGCCCGCAAAGACATGGCCAAGGCCAGCGTAGCGCGGCAACTGCAGCAAGACTTTGCCAGCAGCGGCGTAAGCGTATGCGGCGCCGTGCTCAACGAGTTTTAAAGCGCATGTCATCAAAGGGCAGCTAACATCGCCCACTGGCAAAAACCGCAGGGCAGGCTGCAAGGCGCATCCACACTGGCCTGCAGCCCGGCCTGCAAGCCGCGCCAGTATTGGCCTGCAGCCCGGCAGCAAACACAACCAGCAAAGCACAACCAACATGACGAGCAGCAACACCCACGCCGCCTCGCCGGCCTTTCAACTCAGCTGGCTACCCGCCATCATCGGCCTGCTGGCCCTGTATCTGCCCACCTATTACAGCCTGGCCAACGGCCTGTGGGATAGCGAAGAACAAGCCCACGGCCCCATCGTGCTGATTGTGGCCCTCTATCTACTGTGGCAACGCTGGGGCCAGCTGCAGCAACTGGCCGCACGCCCCGCACCCATCGCCGGCGGCGCCAGCCTGCTACTGGGCTGCCTGCTGTATGCCCTGGGCCGCTCGCAAGACATCCTGATATTTGAAGTCGGCTCGCAAATCCCCGTGCTCGCCGGCCTCATCCTGCTGGAATGGGGCTGGCGCGGCATCCGCCTGTGCGCCTTCCCGCTGTTCTTCCTCATCTTTATGGTGCCGCTGCCCGGCACCTTTGTAGACGCCGCCACCGCATCGCTCAAAGCCCACGTATCGGTGATAGCCGAACACCTGCTGTATTGGGCCGGCTACCCCATCGCCCGCAACGGCGTAGTGCTCACCATCGGCCAATATCAACTACTGGTGGCCGACGCCTGCTCGGGCCTGCACTCCATGTTCTCGCTCTCGGCCATGGGCCTGCTGTATTTCTACCTCATCAAACACAGCAGCTGGCTGCGCAACGGCATCCTCATCGCCGCCATCCTGCCCATGGCCTTTGCCGCCAACATCGTGCGCGTGCTGGTATTGGTGCTGGTGACCTACCACTTTGGCAACGACGCCGCCCAGGGCTTCATCCACAGCTTTGCCGGCGTATTGCTGTTTATTGTTGCGCTGCTGGGGCTGATGCTGCTGGACAGCGTGCTCGGGCTGATTTTCAAAAACAAGGCGAGGGCCAGCCAATGAGCACCTTCAAACTCAAACACCTGCTGGCCGGCGCCGCCATGCTGGCCGCAGCGGCGGGGGCAGTGGCGCTCAAACCGACTATTCGCATGGCCGACAGCCAGCCGGTCAACTTCGAACAGATGGTTCCCAAACGTTTTGGCGTGTGGCAACTAGACCCAACCATCATCCCTGTCGAAGTCGACCCTGAAATCCAGGCCAAGCTGGACAACATTTACAGTCAGACATTGTCGCGCACCTACATAAACGACAAGGGCCAGCGCGTGATGTTGTCGATTGCCTACGGCGAAGACCAGAACACAGAAAAGACCCAGGCGCATCGCCCCGAATTCTGTTACCGCTCGCAGGGTTTTGGCGTTAAAGAGGTCGCCGTTGTCAATCTCGGCGTAGACAACAGGCAGATTGTTGCCCGTCAACTGCTCACGCAAAAGCCGAACCGGATCGAACCTGTTACCTACTGGATGACCATTGGCGAGCATGTTTCGTTACCCGGCTGGCGTAGAAAAGTAACCCAGTTGCGTTATGGTCTGCGTGGATACATTGCAGACGGTTTGCTGTTCCGTGTCTCGTCGCTGGGAGCAGAAACCGCAGCCGAATACCAATTGCAGCAAGCGTTTATTTCAGATCTCAACCGGGCAATTCCCGAGCAGGTTCGCTCAAGAATTTTCGGTTCGCATTAATTTGTTTATTTGAGGAACAACATGACCAAAAAAGTCGCTTTGATTACTGGCGTAACCGGACAAGATGGCGCCTATCTCGCAGAGTTTTTGCTGAACAAGGGTTACGAAGTTCACGGAATCAAGCGCCGTACCTCGCTGTTCAATACAGACCGTATTGATCACCTGTATCAAGACCCGCATGAAAAGAGTCGCAACCTGATCCTGCATTATGGCGACATGACCGACTCATCCAGCCTGATTCGCGTGATTCAGCAGGTGCAGCCAGACGAAATCTACAACTTGGCCGCACAGAGCCACGTGCAGGTTTCGTTTGAAGAGCCTGAATACACCGCCAATGCCGATGGGATTGGCGCACTGCGCATTCTCGAAGCCATCCGTATTCTGGGCCTGGCCAAGAAAACCCGCTTCTATCAGGCATCCACATCCGAGCTGTATGGCCTGGTGCAGGAGATTCCGCAGCGTGAAACCACCCCGTTTTACCCGCGCAGCCCCTATGCAGCGGCCAAAATGTACGCCTACTGGATTACCGTCAACTACCGCGAAGCCTATGGCATTTATGCCTGCATCGTCATCCTGTTCATCCACGTATCTCCGATTCGTGGCGATACCTTCGTCACCCGCA
>JAUPTR010000237.1 GCA_030917985.1 Pseudomonadota bacterium
CATCTCACGCGCGCCCCAGTGTGATGGATGGCGCCACACCACTTCGCCATCGGCGGCCACATAACGACGCGACAATGCTTTTACTGCCGTTGCCGGGGCGTAGAAATGGTCGTCGGCAATCGCGTAGAAGCGCGCCGGGCCGCTGAAACGTTCAAAATAGGTGCGCAGCGGCTGGCCGTGTTCATCGACAAAATAGAGCGGATGGCGGCACCAGCGCGACCACTCCAGCGCAATCCCCGCCGGCAGCGATACCCCGCCCATGGCAAAACCCGGCAACTTGCCAAAGCCTTTCACCGCCGCCGGCAGCGCCAAGCCGGTTACCAGCCCCATCTGCAGCCGCTTGCCGGCGGTGGGCCAGTTGCGCCAGTAGCCAATCTGCGAGGCCACGGTCAACACGCTTTTGATCAGATAATTGTTGCTGGCCAGGCCAATCAGCTGCCCGCCAATCGAGTGCCCGAGCGCGGCGATTTTGTGCTCCGGCGCATAGTAGTGCAGCCAGTTCAGCATCGCGCTCAAATCCTTCTGCCCCCAATCGCGCAGCCGCAAGTGTTTCAGATCGAAATGGGGATCAATGCTGTCGCCAATGCCGCGATAGTCGTAGGTCAGAACCAGGCAACCGCGCTTTGCCAGATATTGCGCAAAACTGCGGTAATAGTGGCGCGGCGCGCCGGTGGCGCTGTTGATCAGAATCGACAGGCCGTTCGGTTCGGCCGGTTCAAAACGGGTGGCTGCCAGGCGATGGTTGTCGGCAGTCAGCAGGGTGAAATCGACTTGTTGCATGGTGGCTCTCCGGTGGCGTGTTATTGACATCACGCTGCCAGTATTGACCTATGCCACCCCCACAACAAACGAAATTCGAGCAGGTGATAGGTGAATCTAATTCAACTGAGACAGGGTGTGTTTCAGCCACTCGATCACCGCCATCATCTCTGGCCGTTGTGCCTTGTCTGGCCGGCACAACACGTGATAACCATAGGGCATCGGCATTTGCGCCGGCCACAAGGTCACCAGCCGCTCATGCTCCACCAGCGGCTTGAGCAACGGCCACATGCCCATCGCCACCCCGGCGCCGTGTTCGGCGGCGCTGATCAGGCTGGCGTAGTTGTCGAACCACAACACCCCGCGCGGCGCCTCGTTGCCCAGTTGCGACCAGCGAAACCAGCCGTTCCACGCCTCGCGCAGATTGGTGATGCCGAGCAGTGGCGCCTCCAGCAGCGTCTGCACCGGGTTGTCGTGGCGCAGCAGCAATCGTGGCGCAGCCACCGGCACGGCGGTCAGCGCCAGCAGCGGTTCGGCGTGAATGCCTTGCCAGTTGCCATCGCCCAGCCGCACCACCAGGTCGATATCCTCGCGCAGCACATCGCGCTGGCGGTTTTCTGCGAGCATTTCCAGCTCCAGCTCCGGGTGCTCCTCGCGCAATTGCCCGAGCGCCGGCATCAGCAGCTCGATGCCGATAAACGGCGCCACCGACAAGCGCAAGCGCGCCTTCTGCTGACTGCTGCGCAACGCTGCCGATGCCTCGCGCAGCTGCTCCAGCGCGCTACTCACACTTCTCTGATACGCCACTCCGGCATCGGTGAGAAACAACTTGCGGTTCTTGCGCACAAACAGCGGCGTGCCGAGAAACTGCTCCAGCGCCAGCATCTGGTGGCTGACTGCAGAAGGCGTCAGCGCCAGTTGCTCGGCGGTCAATTTAAACGACAGATTACCCGCCGCCACCTCGAAGGTGTGCAGCACATGCAACGGCGGCAGTTTGCGGAATTTCATCTGGGGTCTTTCACCAGCATCGCCACAAGCCGCTCTGCTATTGCTCTGCAGTCCCGCCTGCAGGCCAATACCAGAGCGGCTTGCAGGGCAGGGTATGCAACGTGGCCGGGTAACAGCGGGCAGTGGCAGCGTTCAGGCTGCAGGTTACGGTGTGGTTGAAATGGCTTCAACTATGCGACAGGAGGGGCGGGGAGGGCAAGGTCGATGCGAATGCGATTGGGTAAGGCATCGACGCGATGCGCATTGCTCCGCTTGTCGGGCCACTACGTGCTGCAATGCCCACTCTTGGCTACGGGATTGATTGATAGATCGCGATGCAGGTAATCGTTAGTGCAGCAGTTAACCAAACACTGAGTAGCATTAACTGTGCGCCACGGGAAACCCCTTCTTTCAGTTCGCCATAGCGTAGAAACTCATTAATCCCTGGTCCTCCGATTAAATGGCGAACGTACAGAAAGATGAGAGGTGTAAATACCGCGGACAGAAATCCCAGTGCAGTGGGCCAGGCGTTTTGCTCACTTATTTCGAACAGCTCGTAAAATGGAAGTGGTGCAACAAGGCTGATCAGAAATAACACTGTGACGTGTTTGTATGCCGATTCGTTGCGGCGGATGATTAACTCGTCCGGTAGCAGTGTTGTATCCTTCCTGGAAGGAAATGCGCGCCTCAGAACGATTGTGATAAGCGGTGTGCCGATAGCACCGCCCAGCAAGGGCCAGAGAATGTCTTGTTGTTCCATGATTGGCGCAGCCTTAGCCTTACTGCATGTTTTTGGGTGGATGACGAAAG
>JAUPTR010000238.1 GCA_030917985.1 Pseudomonadota bacterium
AGTTGTGCGCGTGCCAATGCTTCAGAAGGCGTTGCTGCCGCTTTGCAGTTGCGGCGTGGCGCTTCGATTGTGCAGGTGCGGCGCTTGTTGCGGATTCGTGACCAAGCGGTGGCGCTGGAAGACGTGGTGTTGTCGCTGGAATTGTTTGAAGGTCTGGATGCACGCAAGATCAAGCAATGTGGTGGCGCGCTCTACGAGCTGTATCACCGGGTGTTTGGTGTGCGGGTGGTGACGACACGCGAGCGTAGCCGGGCGGTGTTGGCAGATCGTGACGACGCGCGTCTGCTGGATGTTGAGCATGCAGCGCCATTGCTGGAGGTTGTGCGGGTGGCATATGCCTCTGCCGACAAGCCCGTAGAGTGGCGTAAGGTGATTTGTCGAAACGATGTGTATTCGTACACGAATCGACTATAAATCTAGTTAAATCCTGATATTGCGATGTTGCAATGCAATATTTTGCGGCCATTAGGTACTGTGTGGGCTTATGGGCGGGCGGGTTTTTTGCTAGAATCGCGCGGTTTGGCTAGTGGCGGTGCAGCATGCTTGGTAGCGGGGCGATCCAAAAGATTGCTCAATTGGTATCGGGTGGTGCTGTTCAGGGTCAATGCTTGTTGGTGGTGCGCGGAGGGTGATCTTCGCCGTTGTGCCACCAGAAAAAAGACGCGGGCATCGGTTGGATCGTTGTCTGTATTAGAAAACACATAGGGAAACGAGATATGCAAAAACAAAGACCCAAGCATCTGGATCTGCCCAAGATCCGTTTGCCTCTCCCCGGCGTGGTCTCCATTTTGCACCGCATCAGCGGCGCTGCATTGTTTCTGGCGTTGCCGGCGATCATCTGGTTGCTGCAAGGCACGCTCAGTTCGGCTGAAGGCTTTGAATGCTACAAGGCTGTAGTCGGCAACCCTCTGGTCAAGCTGGTGTTGCTGGGCCTGTTGTGGGCTTTCATGCATCACGCTGCGGCTGGCGTACGCTTTCTTGCGCTGGACATGCACAAGGGAACTGAACTGCACACTGCCCGTGCCACTGCCAAGGCAGTGCTGGTAGTGAGCCTTGCTTTGACTGCCGTGGTAGGAGCGATCGTATGGTAAACCGTATTGTTGTTGGAGCTCATTACGGCCTGCGCGACTGGCTGGCCCAGCGTGTGACGGCTGTGATCATGCTGGTATATGCCGCTGGTCTGGTTGCATTGGTGCTGAGTGCTTCCGGTCAGGGTTACGAAGGCTGGAAGGCCTTGTTCGAGCAGACTTGGGTGCGTGTCATTTCCTCTGTGACGGTGTTTGCGCTGATGTTCCACGCCTGGGTAGGGATTCGTGACATCTGGATGGACTACGTGCAGCCGGTCGGTATCCGTCTGAGCTTGCATGTGCTGACCATCCTCTGGCTGGTGGGTAGTCTTGTTTATGCCTTTAAAGTATTGTGGGGTGTGTAATGGCCGTTGCTGTTCGTCAATTTGATGCAGTTATCGTCGGTGGCGGCGGTGCCGGTCTGCGTGCAGCACTGCAGCTGTCGGAAGCCGGCCTGAAAACCGTTGTTCTGTCGAAAGTATTCCCGACTCGTTCCCACACCGTTGCCGCACAGGGTGGTATTTCCGCCGCGCTGGGTAATGTGCAGGAAGATAAGTGGGAATGGCATATGTACGACACCGTGAAAGGTTCGGACTGGCTGGGTGACCAGGATGCCATCGAGTTCATGACTCGCAACGCGATCGATGCGGTGATTGAGCTGGAACACTTCGGTATGCCTTTTGACCGCGTGGATTCCGGTCGTATCTACCAGCGTCCGTTTGGTGGTCACACAGCCAACTTTGGCAAGACCCCCGTGCAACGTGCCTGCGCTGCCGCTGACCGTACCGGTCACGCCATGCTGCACACTTTGTATCAGCGTAACGTTCGTGCCAAAACCCAGTTCTTCGTTGAATGGATGGCGCTGGATCTGATCCGAGACAGTGAAGGCGATGTGGTGGGTGTTAGCGCGCTGGAAATGGAAACCGGCGAAGTGATGATCCTGCACGCGAAAGCGGTGCTGTTCGCTACTGGCGGTTCCGGCCGTATTTTTGCTGCATCGACCAATGCCTTCATCAACACCGGTGATGGCCTGGGTATGTGTGCCCGTGCCGGCATCCCGCTGGAAGACATGGAGTTCTGGCAGTTCCACCCGACCGGTGTGGCTGGTGCCGGCGTACTGATTACCGAAGGTGTGCGTGGCGAGGGTGGTATTCTGCTGAATGCCAATGGTGAACGTTTCATGGAACGTTACGCACCGAACCTGAAAGATCTGGCGCCGCGTGATTTTGTTTCCCGCTGTATGCAGCTGGAAGTGCTGGAAGGCCGGGGCGCTGGTAAAGAGAAAGACCACGTGTTGCTCAAGCTTGATCACCTCGGCCCGGATATCATCAAACAGCGTCTGCCTTCGATTCGCGAAATTGCGATCAAATTTGCCGGCGTTGACCCGATCAAAGAGCCGATCCCGGTTATTCCGACTTGCCACTATCAGATGGGCGGTATTCCGACCAACTATCTGGGCGAAGTAATCGTGCCGAAGGGTGATAACCCGGAGAGCCGCGTCAACGGCTTCTACGCCGCCGGTGAATGTGCCTGTACCTCGGTACACGGTGCCAATCGTCTGGGTACCAACTCGCTGCTGGATCTGGTGGTGTTTGGTAAGTCGGCGGGTGACAGCATGGTTGAATACATCCGCAAGGATATGCCGCGCCACAAGCCGCTGCCTGCCGATGCCGCCGAGAAAAGCCTGGCACGTATTGCCCGCATCGATTCGCAGACCAATGGTGAAGACGTGTCGGCAGTGCGCACCGAGATGCAGAAGGTGGTTCAGAACCGTGCCGGCGTATTCCGCACCGACAAGAACCTGGCGTTGGGCGTATCTGAAATCACGAATGTGGCCGAGCGTGCTAAACGCACTCAGATCCAGGACAAAAGCAAGGAGTTCAACACTGCC
>JAUPTR010000239.1 GCA_030917985.1 Pseudomonadota bacterium
CAGACTCCCCATTCAACGCCCCGCTGATCTGTTCAGCGGGGCTTTGACATTTTATACCCGCACAATTGCCGCTCTCCTTGAGCGGGGTGATGGTCACCGCCTACCATTGTAAGCGTTCGGCCATCCCATCCCGCTCAATGGCTATCTTTCCTGTATCCCGTGTATCACGCTGGCCATGCTCAAGACGAGCAGCTCACCGACAGTGTCGTGGCCCACTCTGGTGGGGAGTTTGCGTAATGTTCCTGTTCTGGTTGTTCCGAAAATGGCTGGCTGAGCAGCTGCCGCAAGCGCTCGATTTCGCTGTAATCACGCTCCTGCTCGGCCTTGCCGATGGCAATTTCGGCCATGTAGTTGCGGAGGATATATTTCGGATTGCATTGGCGCATTACTACACTGCGCTGCGTTTGATGCATTGATTCCTGACGCAGTCGCAGGGAATAATGTTGCGCCCATTGATCAAAGGCATCACCTTGCAAAAACATGTCGCGTAATGCAGTGTTAGCCTGTTGGGGCTGGAAGTCGCATAGACGGCGAAAAAACAGGGTGTAATCCACCCGGTCTCGCGCCATCATGCCGAGCAATTGACTGATCAGCGCCATGTCATCTGGCTGTGTTGTGTGCAGACCGAGTTTCCGCCGCAAGTTTTGATCCAAAGCTGTTTCGAATATGGCTTTGTATTGGTTTAGCGCGTCAATGGCGCTGTCTTGATCCATCAGCGGCAATAGCGCTTGAGCCAGACATTGCAGATTCCACAGCCCTACTTGCGGTTGTTGATCAAATGCGTAGCGTCCGCCAGGGTCGGAGTGATTGCAGACGTGAGCGGGATCAAATGCGTCAAGAAAGCCAAAGGGGCCGTAGTCGATGGTTAAACCCAGAATCGACATATTGTCGGTATTCATGACGCCATGGCAGAAGCCGACGGCCTGCCACTGGGCAATCAGTCGTGCGGTGTTTGCTACAACTGCTTGCAACAGGCCGACATAAGGATTGTTTTGCTCGCGGCATTCCGGGTAATAGTGCTTGATGACGAAATCTGCCAGGGTGCGGATTTCGGTATGTTGTCTGCGGTAATAAAACACTTCGAACGAGCCAAAACGCACAAAGCTTGGGGCCAGCCTGGTGACGACAGCAGCGGTCTCCATGCGTTCGCGATATACCGCTTCATCCGAACCCGTGATCGACAGGGCGCGGGTTGTCGGAATACCCAGTCCGTACATCGCCTCTGAACACAGATATTCGCGAATGCTTGAACGCAGCACGGCACGGCCGTCGCCATTGCGTGAATAGGGGGTCGGACCGCTGCCCTTGAGTTGTACTTCCCAGTGCTGGCCAGCATGATTCCGGATTTCGCCCAGCCACAAGGCTCTGCCATCACCCAGTTGCGGGACGTAAACACCAAATTGATGTCCGGCATACAGCGCCGCCAGACTATCCTGTCCTGGCAAAGGCATATTGCCGCTCAGGTAGGCTGCCAGATCGGCATGCTGTGTCGACAGTGGATTCAGATCCAGCAGCTGTGCTGCCTCGGGGTTAAACGCTACCAGATACGGCGCTGCTAGCGGTGTAGCCGGCAATCGGCTATAAAAGCCGCTGGGTAATGTGGCAAAACGATTGGTGAAATGCTGGTTCGCCAGAGTTTTCATGATGTAGCCCAACAAGAGTTACCTGATTATATTACTCAACTATTGTTGGGCGTAACCCTTTCACCCTTACGGGATTTGCACCATGGAACACCGAACGTTGATTGACACTGATGAACTGGCGCGACATCTGACTGACCCGAATTGGCAGATTATCGATGTGCGGCACAATCTGGTCGATGTTGAGGCCGGATTCGCGCAATATGTGCAGGCGCATATTCCAGGCGCACATTTCCTGCATCTGGATCGGGACTTGTCTGCGGCAAAAACCGGCAGCAATGGCCGTCACCCGTTACCCTCGGCGGCCGCATTCAGCCAGAAGCTGCGGCGGATTGGCATCGATCACGGCCAAACAATCGTGATTTATGATGATGCCGGAGGGATGATGGCCGCCCGTTTGTGGTGGATGTTGCGTTGGTGTGGCATTTTCAGCGCGGCAGTATTGAATGGCGGCTGGCAGAAATGGTGTGCGGAACAACGTCCCTGCAGTGCAGATCGGGCGCCGGTAAAGCCGAGTGAATTTGCTGCCAGTGGCAATCGGCTGGCCTGGGTGGATGTGGGTTATGTTCAACAGCACCTGGCGCATGGCGATATGTTGTTGCTGGATGCGCGCAGTGCCGAGCGCTTCCGTGGCGAAAACGAAACACTGGATCCGGTTGGCGGACACATACCCGGCGCTAGGAATCATTTTTTTCAGCTGAACCTGGATGTGCGAGGCTGCTTCAAGAGCGCGGGTGAATTGCGCAGCCAGTTTCAGGCTTTGCTGGGTGATTGTCCGCCGCAGCAAGTGGTTCATCAATGTGGCTCTGGCGTGACTGCTTGCCACAACTTGCTGGCGATGGAAATTGCCGGACTGCCTGGTTCCCGTCTTTATCCTGGATCCTGGAGTGAATGGTGTGCCGACTCCGCCAGGCCGATAGTTATTGAATGAGAATAATTGTTGTTTGACATTGCTGTGAGTTATAAATGATAATGCTTCTCATGTTCTTGTTGTGGGAAGACCATCATGTATGTCTGCCTTTGTCATGCTGTGACCGATCGCCAGATTCGTGACGCCGTAGAAAGCGGATGCACTTCCATGCGCGATTTACGTAATGAACTGGGTGTGGCGACCCAGTGTGGCCGATGTGCCTGCCATGCCAGGGATGTGTTGAATCATGCCTTGATGCAGATTTCAGAACCGATGACAGTCGCTGCCTGACTCAGGAAAAACTGCTGTATTCTCCTCCTGCCGGGATGTTATGCTGCTCTCCGATAATGCACGCATGAGGGGGTGTAACATGAAAGGTGACAAGAAAGTCATTGCGTTTCTCAACAAAGTGCTGGTTAACGAATTAACTGCCATCAACCAGTATTTTCTGCATGCCAAGATGTACAAGAACTGGGGCCTGAAGCGTTTGGCCGAGCATGAATATCACGAGTCGATTGACGAAATGAAGCATGCGGACAAGCTGGTCGATCGTATTCTGTTTCTTGAAGGGCTGCCCAATCTTCAGGATTTGCACAAGCTTTTGATCGGCGAAAACGTCGAGGAAATGCTCAAGTGTGATCTGAAACTGGAAATGGACGCCCTGCCATTGCTGAAAGAAGCGGTGGCGCATTGTGAGAGTGTTGGCGATTATGTTTCGCGCGAATTGTTCGAAGACATTCTGGAAAGCGAAGAAGAGCATGTCGATTGGCTTGAAACCCAGCTTGAGTTGATTCGCCAGATGGGGCTGCCCAATTATATTCAGTCGGCGGCGGCAGACGCCTGATATCTGTCGGGAGCCCGACCGCTCTCTGCGAAAGGCAGCTCAGGCTGCCTTTTTTGTTGCTTCAGTTCTGCAGCATGAAGGTCGAATATTCCAGCCTGTCCAGCTTGCGATCCAGCAGCATCATGCCCAGCAAAACCGTAAACAGCAATGACAGGGCAAAACCATAACCGTAATAGGCGGGGCCCAGCTGCAGCGACAGAAAGGTGAGTGCAATATTCAGCACCACAAACACTGAGCAAAGCAGCAACACGATATGTCGCTTGTCGAGGTAGAAAAATACATTGAGCAAACCGAGCAGAACCACCTGTGTGCCGGCAGCAACCACATCGATGTACAGCAAGCCCTGATACAGCTGCGATACCCCCAGCAGCCGCAGTAGTGCCGGCGCGGCGGCAAAGGTGATCAGTACTGCAATGCTCTGGATCTTGATGATTTCAAAAATGCCCTGGCGGATTGTAAATACCATTTCGTCGCGCAGGTGTTCGATTTGATCCAGGCTGCCACCTTCACGTACTGCGTTGTAGAACTTGTCGTAATACTCGACAAAATCGGTTTCCATGCGGGTCAGAAACACCGCCATGCCGGGAATGATCGACAGGTAGGCCAGGAAAATCGGCAAATCGTAGATCAACGAAGCCTTGAGTGGCCCAATCACGTTTTGTCCGGTCGACGCGCCATACCAGAAAATAAACTTGTCTGACCAGACTCCCAGGTTGTACAGAAAGCCAATTGCCATCAGGCTCAGATACATGCGCTTTTTGCCGGCAAAATCGAATTCGATAAAGCGGCTGGAAGGATAGGTACGCAATGTCAGCACCATCATCCCCAGCAACAAGACGAATTGCCCAAGCACAAATCCGGCCAGCAAACCCTCCAGTCCGAATGGGCGTAACACCACAGCGGCCATCACCGAAATTGCATAACCCACCAGAAACAGCCAGAGAATCTGTTTGTATTGCTTCATGCCGGACAGAAAAATGGTGGCAATCCAGATCATGCTGAGGATGATAAAGCCGGACAACATCAGCAGTTGATAGACCGGATTCAGTTCGCGCAACAGCCACAACGTAAACACCAGGCCCACCGCGCCGCTGGCAAGCATGGTCACTTGCAGCGCACCGACAAAATTGGGTAGTACCGTGTCATCGCGTTTTTCAAACAGGCGATCGGAGATGTAGCGGGTGAAGGCGAGTTGCAGTACGCCGGTCAGGATCAGGCTACCGGCAATCAGGTGTGTTACCGAGACCTGAAACTGGGTGATGAGAAAATCCGGTACCACCACCGCCAGGCTCATGAAGCCGATCGCCTGAACGCCAAGAATCGACAACACCCACGGGCCGGCACCGATGATGCCGGCGTAGGTGTAGGCCTGAATCAGGCTGAAATAACTGTCGCGTTTGAGTAGTTTGCGTAGTTCAAAGCCAATGCCGGCCATCGGGAACAACCAGAAGAAATGTTACAGATCTGAATCTTAGCTTAATTGTGCCAGTGGCTACGCCCTGAATGTCGGCCTGCTTGACGTTTTGTGCTTGCACCTGGCGGCCTGCCCGCTGACAATCGCCGCCGCTTGTAACGTGTACTAGCAGACAGTCGGACTTGAGGCTAATCTGCTGCGCAGGGAGAAACAGTCCATATTTACCCGTTTTCTCGTTACATAGCCCCGCTATGCGCCTCGAAAATAACTCAATCTGTCCTTGTTTTCCCACTCGGTTCGCGACGATTGCTCAA
>JAUPTR010000240.1 GCA_030917985.1 Pseudomonadota bacterium
GCCAGCAAGAGCAGCAGTAGCCGCGCCAGTGCCGAAGAGCTGTTCAGCGCGCTGGATAGCGATGGCGACGGCAAGATTACCCAGTCGGAGCTGGCCGACACGCTGAAACAGGTGGAACAACAACTGGATCAGCAATTCCAGCAGATGCGCATGCAGGGCGGCATGCAGGCCGGCGGCATGCGTCCGCCGCCACCGCCGCAAGACGATCAGGGCCTGAGCAAGGACGAACTCACCGCGCGCGCCAGCGAAGTCGGCAGCAGCGACAGCACGCAGGCCGATTTCCTGAATAGCGTGGCCGAGTCTTTCGAAAAGGCCGACGCGAATCAGGATGGCAAGGTGACATTCAAAGAGGCGATGGATTTCAAGCAGAGCCAGCAAACATCGTCCAGCCAGAGCGACACCGGCAGCACCGGCCAGAGCAGCCATTCGCCATTAAGCGATGCCATCAGTCAGCGCATTTTGCAGCTGATTTCGGCCTATGCCCTGGGTGGGCCAGAACAACAAGGCAACAGCGCAGCCAGCATGCTGGCCAGCGCCTGAACGCCAATCAGCGCGGTTTGGCGCTTCGTTGCGCCTGTCGCCAGCCGCAGCCCGGATTACGCTGCGCTACCTCCGGGCTGCAAGCCGCTATGGTATTGGTTCGCAGCCCGGCCTGCAGGCCAGTATCCATGCGCCTTGCAGGGCAGGCGTTGATTCAATCCTCTGGAGCAAGGCACACATCATGCATCACCACCACAACCCGGATCACACCCGTCGCCGCATCATGCTTGGCGCGCTGGGTGCCATTGGCGGCGCCAGCGTGCTCGGCTGCGTCGGCCAGGATGGCGGCAGCGACAGCAGCACCGCCACCACCTCGACCAGCAGCACAACCACCAGCAGCAACCTCAGCGGCTGCGTGCTGATCCCCGAAGAAACCCAGGGGCCGTATCCGCTCAATCTGAGCGCCAACGCTGCCTATTTTCGTCAGGACATTACCGAAGGCAAAAGCGGCACGCCGCTCAGACTGAAGCTGACACTGCTTAACTTCGGCAGCAAATGCGCACCGGTGAGCAATGCGCGGGTGGATATCTGGCATTGCGACAAGGATGGCGTCTATTCCGGCTACAACCAGCCCGGCGCCAATACCGTCGGCCAGACTTTCTGCCGCGGCATCCAGTTATCCGACACCAACGGCCAGGTTAGTTTCACCACCATCTACCCCGGCTGGTACGCCGGACGCATCACCCACATCCACTTCCAGGTGTTCCTCAACAACGGCCTGGTGGCAACCTCGCAAATCGCCTTCCCGGACGTGATCACGCAGGCGGTCTACAACACCAGCCTTTACCTTGCCAAAGGGCAGAACACCTCGGTGCGCAGCTTCGCCGCCGACATCGTGTTCGCCGATGGCACGCAGTATCAGATGTGCAGCATCGCTACCAACTCCGCCACAGGTGGTTTCGATGCTGAACTCACTGTCGGCATTTACGCCTGAAAAAAGCACTGCCGCGAAAATAATGTCGGACTTCAGTCCGACGCAGTCGCCGGCGTTAAGCACCGCGTCGGCGGACTGAAGTCCAACCTACAAAAACCGCTTATTTTTGCGGCAGTGGATTCCGCCGGCGCCGTTTCAGCGCTACACCCACCACACCCAGCCCGGCCAGCAGCATTCCCCATGTTTCCGGCTCTGGCACGGCGGCCAGGTTCAGTTGATAGGCCTGCCCCTGGCGCGCTGCGCCGTTGAGCATCAGGTAATACTGCTCGGCAGGGGTGGCATTAAAGGCCAGCTGGCCGTGCTGGCTGGTGGCGAGTTGTTGTTGCTGGTTGGCCAGAATCAGCTGTAGTTCGTCGACGGTGCCATTGCTGCCAAGTTTGTCGAAGGCCGGGGTGAGCGTGAGCAGATACTGGCCGCTGAGGCCAGCGCCCAGCGAGAAACTGACGTTGCTGATGTCGCTGCCGAAATTCAGCGTGCTGCCAATCGCCAGCGGTGTGTGATTCCACAGGCTCCACGGTGCTACGCAGGTGACGCCGGTGACGCAAGGCAAGGGCGAGGGCAGCGGGCCTCCAATGATGATGCCGGGCAGCAGCCAGTCAAGTATCAATGCCTGCGAAGTTGATGGGGCCAGTAGCGCACTGCCGATGGCGGCAGCGCTGGCAATGCGGCGCAAGGTGGTTTTCATGGGCAAGAGCCTTTGTTTTGGATGAGGATGTCGATTTGGCTCTCACTATCCCGTTGTTCGGCAATTTATGTCAAATGGATGATTTGATGCGGATATCCGGGTGGCTGAGAGGCGGGTGATAAAATCGCGGACGGCAGCCATGGTTGGCGAGTGGCGTATTGTGTCGTAGTGGGTGTTTCGGGAGGGAGCATGGGGCAACTGGCGTGGCTGTATCTGATTCTGGCCGGGTTGTTTGAAATCGCCTGGCCGATTGGGCTGAAACTGGCGCAAAGCAGCCAGTACCGGGTGCTTGGCATTGTTGTTGCACTGCTGGGCATGGGCATCAGCGGCTGGTTGCTGTGGCTGGCGCAGAAACAGATTCCGCTCGGCACCTCGTATGCGGTGTGGACCGGCATTGGCGCAGCCGGCACGTTTCTGGTTGGCATCGTGTTTTTTGGCGATGCCAGCAGCCTGGGGCGATATCTGGGCGTGTTGCTGATCATTTCCGGGGTGGTGGTGCTGAAGCTCAGCCATTAGCCTTGTTGTTGTTTGTCTGGATTGACTGATTTATCTACATGGCATGAAAAATCGGGCCTATATTTTTGATTTTTAAAGATAAGCGTTGTGTTTCGACCGGCGGTCAGTATAATCGGCGGCTGCGTGCGTCTTGCCAATCAGCGCACCGCTCTTTTTCTCGCACCGTGATCTATTGATCCCTCACGCTGTCTGCCTCGATTGGTGTCGCCCCGCGCGACAGGCCGTCGCAGGAAAATACTTTGTCTACTGAAAATACCTTTGCCAGCCTTGGGCTGTTGCAACCGATCTCGCTCGCCATAACCGAAGCGGGCTACACCACTCCAACGCCGATCCAGGCACAGGCGATTCCGCTGGTGCTGCAGGGCGGTGATCTGCTGGCTGCGGCGCAGACCGGCACCGGCAAAACGGCCGGCTTTACCTTGCCGATCCTGCATTTGCTCGCCAGTAATCCGAAGCAGGGCATGGCGCCGGGCCGTCCGCGTTGCCTGATTCTGACCCCGACCCGCGAACTGGCGGCACAGGTGGAAGAATCGGTGCAAACCTACGGCAAACATCTGCCGTTGAAGTCGATGGTGATGTTCGGCGGCGTCAATATCAACCCGCAAACCAAACAATTACGTCGTCCGCTGGATATCCTGGTGGCCACACCGGGACGCCTGCTGGATCACGTTGGCCAGAAAAATCTGGATTTGTCCGGGGTGGAAATCCTGGTGCTGGACGAAGCCGACCGTATGCTGGATATGGGCTTCATCCGCGATATCCGCAAGATTCTGGCGATGTTGCCGGCGAAGCGGCAGAACCTGCTGTTCTCGGCGACTTTCTCCGACGAAATCAAGACGCTGGCCGATGGCCTGCTGACCAATCCGGGTTGTGTTGAAGTGGCGCGTCGCAACACCACTTCCGAGCTGGTGCAGCAAACCGTGCATCTGGTGCCGCAGGCGCATAAGCGCGATCTGCTCAGCCACCTGATCCGTCAGCATGACTGGAAGCAGGTGCTGGTGTTCACCCGCACCAAACATGGTGCCAACCGTCTGGCGGAAAAGCTCGGCAAGGATGGCATTCCGGCGATGGCGATTCACGGCAACAAGAGCCAGAACGCCCGCACCAAGGCACTGGCCGACTTTAAAGATGGCAGCCTGCCGGTGCTGGTGGCCACCGACATCGCCGCGCGGGGTCTGGATATCGACCAGTTGCCGCAGGTGGTGAATTTTGAATTGCCCAACGTGCCGGAAGACTACGTACATCGTATCGGTCGTACCGGCCGTGCCGGTTCCACTGGTGCAGCCGTTTCGCTGGTGGATAACGAAGAAGTGAAATTGCTCAGCGGCATCGAAAAGCTGATCAAGCGTCAGATCGAACGCGTCAAGGCCGAAGGCTTTGTGCCACCGACCCGTGCCGCCATCGAAGCCGATACCAAGAGTGATGAGCGCCCGCCGATGCGTAAAGGTGGTGGCCGCAATCAGCAGCGTCAGGCTCAGCCTGCAGCAGAGCGCAGCGCCCAAGGCAAGCCGCGCCAGCCGTCACAGGGGCAGCCGCGTCAGCCTGCTGATGCGCAGCCGCGTGCCGCTGGCAATGGTGGGCGGCCGCAGCAAGGCCAGCCGCGCAGCCAGCCAAGAGGTGGCGCCGAGGCCAATGGTAATGTGCTTTCGCAACGCAGCGGCCGCGAGCCAAACGGGAATGTTGCCGCCCCGCGTTCGCCCAACCAGCAGCCGCGCAGCAACAGCCGCCCGGCCGCTCAGCCGGCTGGCCGTTCGCAGCAGCCTCGGCAGCAGGCGGCCTTGTTTGCACCCAAGGCGCCCGGCCGCGCCTGACTTCTGCACTCACAGGGCAAAAACAGGGGCTGATGCCCCTGTTTTTTTATCCGGCTTTTGCATGGCGCCTGTGGCAGCCTATTTGCCCATTCTGGCCTTGCTCTTTGTTGTTGCGGCGTGATGAATGGCCGCAAACCCGCGATATGCGATCAAAAAAATATATCAACAACTTGGAATGTCTATGACGATAGGGTAAACTGGTTAGAGTTTTTATTCCAAATAACATCATAAAAAACGTGGTCGGGAAAATGGGGAAATCAGGGACAAAAAAACCGGCACGCACCGCCGTGCTCAATCGTCTGGTTTGGCTGGCGCTGGTCGTGGCGCTATTGGGCGTGTTGCTGCTGCTGCTCGGGCAATACCGTGCCGATCGGGTCAGTGGGCCACGGCTGGCTGCCAGCGATCAGGTGGGGCGGGTATATATCATCAGCGATCGCACCGTTTATGTGTTTGACGAGGGGGGCGTGCGCCGCGAAACCATTGCCCTGAGCCGCTTTGGCATCAGTGGCAACGTCAGCGATTTTGTGCCGATGCCGGATGGCGACTGGTTGCTGGCCGATGCCGGCAGCGGCGAAATCAAACGGTGCAATCCACGTGGTGGCGAGTGCCTGCTGCTTTCCGAGCGGATTGCAGCCCGAATCGGCAAACTCAAGCCGCCGGTGCGGCTGGCGCTTGATCCGCAGCGGCAACGCATTTTTATTGCCGATGGCGGCAATCACCGCCTGGTGGCTTTGCGTATGAATGGTGACGTGCTCGACACCAGTACGCCGGGTGCTGATCCGTTCAAGTCTCCGGCGCAGATCCATGCCGATGGCGAGCGCCTGCTGGTGGCCGATTCGCATAACCGCCGTCTGGCTGAGGTTGCGCTGGTGGGCGACCGGTTTGGCGCGGTGCGCACCTTTGCCTACGCCGAAACGCCGCTGGCCCGTGCTGGCCAGGCCCATCCGGTGGGCTTTCTGCAGCGTGCCAATGGCGCCTACGTGCTGATTAATGCCAATGTTTCCGGGCGTCACGGCGATCTGGTCGAATATGGCGCCGCCGGCGAGCCGTTGCGGGTGTTGCCCGACTACGGCGCGCCCGCAACCAGCCACCTGTCACTGTGGGGCGTGATGCAGATTTTCGATAACTATCTGCTCGGCTGGGAGTCCGATCCACAAAGCCTGGTGGAAGTGGATGACAAGCTGCTGGTGGCAGACCCGAGCCTGATGCAGGTGAACTGGCAGAGCCATGCCGGCGGTGAATGGCAAACATTCGGCGACCCGGCTTTTCTGGCCGATTTGCAGGATCTGTCTGTGCTCAAGCGTGGCTGGCTGCGCTGGCGCCAGTTTGGCGCAGCCTTGCTGCTGCTGGCTGCCGGGCTCGGTTTGTGGGCAATCTCGCGTGGTTTGTGGATTGAGCGCTCGCAGCCGGATGTGCCGACACAACTGATTACCCGCTTTGCGGCGCCCACCATGGCGCTGGTCAACGGCGTGCACTGGATCGAATCCGACAGCAGCACGCGGCGTTTCGCCTCTCAGGTGTTGTTGTCGACAGCGGTGTTGTCGTTGCTGTTTGCTGCCGGTGTGGTGATTTCGCTGATCTGGGGCAACAATCCCGAGTCGCGTGCCGACTGGTGGCCGCTGTGGCTGCCGCTGGCAAGCACCGCCGCTGCCGGGCTGGGCTACTGGCTGTTACGCCGTTTTGCCGCCTATCGCATCGGCACCGATGGCCACGTGTTGTACGTGATGGAGCCAAACGGCATCCAGCGCAGCATAGCGCTTACCAATGTGCGCTATACCCCGCACCGCATCTGGGTGGGCAGCCGCTGGATGACATACCGCACACCAATCGGCGAGTTGTTCAAACGCCGCGAACTGCGTCGCTACGTGTTTTCGCTGCTGCCGGCATCAGCGCGCATGAACGAATGGGAAGCTGCACACGAAGTGCTGCAGATTACGCTGACCCATCATCCATGGCTGCGCTGGGCTGCACCGCTGTCGGCTGTGGCATTGCTGGGGGTGATGCTGGCGCACTGATCCGCCATCAGGCGACTACAACAAGGCTGAACCGATGCCGCATTTGTGGTATCAGTTCAGCCTTGTCCATTTCCGGAATGCACCATGCACAAACCCGTCATCGCCATCGAATATTGCACCCAGTGCCGCTGGTTGCTGCGCGCAGCGTGGACCATGCAGGAATTGCTGACCACCTTTGAAGACGAACTCGGCGGCGTGACGCTGATTCCCGGCACCGGCGGCATTTTCCGCGTCACGCTTGGCGAGTTGCTGTTATGGGATCGCAAGCAGCAGGGCGGTTTCCCCGAACTGAAAATACTGAAACAGATTGTCCGTGACACCATCGCCCCGGAGCGCCAGCTGGGCCATAGCGACAATCACGCGCGCCACCCGGTGGAGCCGGATGCCTGACCAGCTTGTTTGATCGCTGCCCTGCAAGCCAATACCGGCGCGGCTTGCAGCCTGGCCCGCAGGCCAATGCCAGAGCGGCCTGCAGGCCAGGGGCATATGCCTGCGATGGCGCCGATTCGCGAATCCCGCCCCCTGCCTGCTAAAATGGCGTTTTCCCCGCAGTGCATCCCCCATGACAACTCTGGTAGTGGTTCGCAAGAACAATACAGTAGCGATTGCCGGCGATAGCCAATCCACCTTTGGCGATACCCGGCTGGGTGCCAGTTACGACTGCGCCTCGAACAAGATTTTCCAGATCAGTGACGCCTGGCTGGGTATTTCCGGCAGCGCCGCGCACGATCTGGTGCTGCAGGCTGCCTTGAAAAAATACAAGAAAGCCAAATTTGACAGCCGTGTGGCGATATTCGAAACCTTTCGCGGCCTGCACCCGATCCTCAAGGAACAGTTTTATCTGAAGCCGGATGAGGAGGAGGATGATCCTTACGAATCAAGCCAGATGACGGTGCTGCTGGCGTCGCCTGGCGGCATTTTCGGTGTGTATTCGATGCGTGAGGTGTACGCCTTCGAAAAATTCTGGGCCATCGGTTCCGGTCGTGATTTTGCGATTGGCGCCATGCATGCGGTGTGGGATCAATACGACAACCCCGCCGATATCGCCCGCATTGGCGTTGAGGCGGGCTGTCAGTTCGACATCAACTCTTCGCTGCCGATGACCCTGTACACCCTGCCAATGGCGCAACCTTCCGGAGAATAACCATGGCCGATAGCCTGTTACGTTTTTTGTTTGACCAGGCGCCGGTGCGTGGCGAATGTGTCAGCCTCGATACCACCTGGCGCGAAGTGCTGGATCGCCACGATTACCCGCCGGTGCTGCAATCGCTGCTGGGCGAGCTGATGGCAGCAGCCGCGCTGCTGTCGGCTACGCTCAAGTTCGACGGCTCCTTGATCATGCAGCTGCATGGCTCTGGCGTGCTCAAGCTGCTGGTGGTGGAATGCACCGCAGATCTGGGCATGCGTGCCACCGCCAAGTGGGATGGCGATATCCGCCCGCAGCCACTGCGCGATCTGCTTGGCCAGGGCAAGTTTGTCATCACCCTCGATCCGGAAACCGGGCAGCAGCCGTATCAGGGCATTGTGGCGCTGGAAGGCGACAGTGTCGCATCAATTCTGGAAGGCTACATGACGCGTTCCGAACAGCTGGAAACCCGCTTCTGGCTTGCCGCCAATCAGGATCGCGCAACCGGCCTGCTGCTGCAGAAACTGCCGGATGGCCATGGCGATCCGGACGCCTGGGATCGTACCCAGATGCTGGCATCCACGCTCAACCCGCCAGAGCAGTTGTCGATCAGCCTGGAAGACATGCTGCACCGCCTGTTCCACGAAGAAGAGCTGCGTCTGATGAGCGAAACCGGCACGGTGTTCCGTTGCTCCTGCTCACGCGAGCGGGTGGCGAACATGCTGAAAATGCTTGGCCTGCAAGAAGTAAACGAAACCCTGGCAGAGCAGGGCCGCATCGAGGTGAAATGCGAATTCTGCAACACCGCCTATGATTTCGACCCGGTGGATGCGCGCCAGTTGTTTGTCGGTGATGGCACGCTCAGCGAGCCGGGTTCGACCCGCCACTGATTCTTTTGTACAAATAAAAAAGCCCGGAATCGCCGTAATGCTAGGTTCTGTTGACGTTTTGCCGGCGGTAAAATTTGCCGCTTTGACATCATGGCGGATCGACACAGGCTGAGCGATGAGGAATGGGAGCGCTTGCTCCCTATTCTTAAAAACACACCCGGCATTTACGTTGTTTTTCCTGCCCGCTGCCGGCAATTTGTTGAA
>JAUPTR010000241.1 GCA_030917985.1 Pseudomonadota bacterium
AAATGGAAAAAATCGGATCCAGCACCGACGTGAATGTGGTGGTGCAAGTCGATTTCAGCAGCGAATACAGCCCGAATGTTTATGGCAATCATGCCGCCACCACCGCACGCGGGCTGATCAGCAAGGATAACGATCCGAACCAGATCACCTCACAGCTACGCAGCACCGGCAGCAATCTGGATATGGGCAACAAGCAGACACTGGCGGATTTTATTGCCTGGGCCAAACAGCACTATCCGGCGCAAAACTACGCACTGGTGTTATGGTCTCACGGCGCCGGCTGGAAAATCAGCCGCGCCACCGGTGGCGTACACCGCGGCGCACTGCAGGATGAAACCGCCGGCAGCTTCATGCGTCTGCCGGATATCGCCAGCGCCATCCGCCAATCCAACACCAGGTTTGGCCTGATAAATTTTGACGCCTGCCTGATGGGCATGGTGGAAGTGGCCAAACACCTGCAAGGCAGCGCCGATTATCTGGTGGCATCGGAAGAAACCGAGCCGGGCGACGGCGACGACTACGAAGGCACCCTAAGAAAACTACAGGCAAAACCAGGCATGACGGCACTGGAGCTGAGCAAGGCCATCACCGAGAGTTATCAGGCATTTTATGCTCGGGAAAACCGCTCCAACGTAACCAAATCGGCTTTGGACCTGAATCAATACCCGGCTTTTGATCAGCAATTGCAAGAGCTCGCTAACTACCTCAACAGCAATCTCGGCACGCTGCGCGGTGCGGTGCAAAGTGCGCGTGACGACAGCGCCAGCTATCAATACAGCTATAACCGCGATCTGGGCGATTTTATCACCCAGCTGAAAAGCAAAACCAGCGACACCACCCTGATCACCAAGCTGAATCTGCTGGAAAGCGCCCGCGCCAAACTGGTGGCCAGCAATCAGGTATTTATTGCCGACAACAGCAAAAACAATGTGCGCTCCACCGGCGTAGCGATTTTCCTGCCCAAGCGCGATGAAATCGCCGCCAGCGACATGAACTATTACCTGAATGCGATTGCCATCAACGGCGACAAGTGGGGCAGCTTCAGTGATGCGCTGATTAACGGCACCAGCAACACTGGCTCTGGCTCTGGCTCTGGCTCTGGCTCTGGCTCTGGCTCTGGCTCTGGCTCTGGCTCTGGCTCTGGCAGCGTGGAAGCTGATTATCAGCAAACCAGCAATGGCAACTTCGTGTTCTACATCACCTGGGATAATCCAGCGGTTGATCTCGACCTGTATATCTATGAACCACAGAATCTGGTTGCACCATGGATGGGCTCGGTTTCGCTGAATGGCTTCATGTCGGCAGACTCCAGCGCCGTAGGCAAACCGGAGGAATATTACGCCGCAGCAGAAACCGTTGAAAAAGGCGTATATGACGTGTTCGTCAATTACTACGAAGGCAGCCAAGCAACCAAGGTGTCGCTGTATTACGCCGACCCGAACAACGGTGAGACGCTGAAAGTGGTTGGCACTACCACACTCAGCCCGAACAACCCGGCGCCAGCGTTTACCTGGCCAACCGTGGACTTCGACTACGATACCCTGCAGAGCAATCCTTACAGTGACTGGTGGTTTGCCGGTTATGACGAACGTAGCCTGCGCCCGAGCCGCGCACGCCAGCAGATTCTGCGCATGGGCAATAAAACCGTGCGCCTGCATCTGCTGCAACGCCGTGCAATCAAGCTGGCACAACAGCAAAAACGCGACCCGGAAGTGGAGCGTATCGCCAGCCAGCGTCTGAATCTGCTGCGCCAGGGGAAAATCCGATGACACGCCTGCAAGCCTTATATCTGGTGCCGCTGTGGCTAGCGGCCTGCAGCAACACCACCGTCAGCCAGCCAGCCATAGACATACAAACGGTTGATCTGGTTGTGCTACAGGCAAAGCAGCAGTTCGTTGGTCAGGCAATACAAATTTCCGGCCGCTTCGGCGGCTGGCAGGGGCGCTGCCAAGGTGGCCCACCGGTCAGCCGCAGCGACTGGATGCTGGAAGGTGAGCAATCTTGCCTGTACGTCAACGGGCGCCTGCCGGCCGGCTTGCAGCAGCCACCCCACAAATCCGATCACGGCACGCCGGTGACATTGCGGGGCAGACTGCAACGAGACCGCGACAAAAGGCTGTATCTGGAACGTATAGACTGACATCTGCCCAGTAACATCGGCCTGCAACGCCCGCCCCCATTGACTCACGGCCATGCCTGCAAAGCAATAGGGATGAGGCTTGCAGGACAATGCCGTGGCAAAATCCAAAACAAAAGGGCCGCAAACGCGGCCCTTTTGGCTGAAGCAAGTGAACCGCTTAATGCAGACCCTTGATCATGTCTTCTACGACTTTCTTGGCATCACCGAAGATCATCATTGATTTGTCCATGTAGAACAGATCGTTGTCCAGGCCGGCATAACCCGCGCTCATCGAACGTTTGACGATCAGCACGGTGCGCGCCTTGTGCGCTTCCAGAATCGGCATACCGTAGATCGGGCTGTTCTTGTCGGTCAGCGCGGCCGGGTTGACCACGTCGTTGGCGCCAATCACCAGCACCACGTCGGTGTTGGAGAAGTCGGAGTTGATCTCTTCCATCTCCTGCACTTGCTCATATGGCACTTCGGCTTCTGCCAGCAACACGTTCATGTGGCCCGGCATACGGCCGGCAACCGGGTGGATTGCGTAGCGGACATTTACGCCTTTTTCGGTCAGCAGCGTGGCAAATTCCTGCAGTGCATGCTGGGCACGCGATACCGCCAGGCCGTAGCCCGGAACGATGATCACCGAGTCGGCGTTGGACATCAGGAACGATGCATCTTCAGCCGAGCCGGATTTGTAGTTCTTCTGCTTGGTTTCGCCTGTCGCGCCGCCAGCCGAATCATCGCCGGTGCCCATGCCGCCGAAAATCACGTTCATCAGCGAACGGTTCATGGCTTTACACATGATGTAAGACAGAATTGCACCCGACGAACCCACCAGCGAACCGGCAATGATCAGCACCGAGTTGTTCAGTGTAAAGCCGATACCGGCCGCCGCCCAGCCCGAGTAGGAGTTCAGCATCGACACCACCACCGGCATGTCGCCGCCACCGATCGGGGCAATCAGGAAGTAGCCGAGTACCAGTGCAATCGCGGTCATGATGATGAACGACTGCAGGTTTTCGCTGGTGAAGTAGTGCACACCGAAGCCGATCATGGCCAGGGCCAGCACGATCTGCACCGGCTTGACCCAGCCACCCTTGAGCGGCTTGGAGCCGGCTTTGCCCGACAGTTTCAGGTAAGCCACCACCGAAGCGGTAAAGGTGATCGCACCGATAAAGCAGCCAAGGAACAGTTCGAAGCGGTGGACACCGTCGTGTGCCGCACCTTCGTGGAACACGGCAGCGATGGCAATCAGCACCGCAGCCAGACCCACCAGCGAGTGCATCAGCGCCACGGTTTCCGGCATCGCCGTCATTTCCACGGTTTTGGCACGGTAGCCGCCGATTACCGCACCGGCAGCAATGGCGCCGACGATCAGGGCAATATTCGGGTTAGGTGCAACGGCAAAGGTGATCAGCACCGACAGCAACATGCCGATCATGCCGTAGCGATTGCCCATGCTGGCGCCGAGCGGGCTGGACAGCCCTTTCAGTGCGAGAATGAACAGGATGGCGGCGACGAGGTAGACCCAGTCCGCGTATTGAGCGAGAAATTGCATCGTCCGGGCCCCTTACTTCTTTTTCTTTTTGAACATGTCCAGCATCCGCTCGGTGACCATGAAGCCACCGAAGATATTGATGCTGGCGAGAAATACCGCCAACGCACCCAGAACCGAAGTCAGGGTGATGGTTTGTTCCTGGATCACCACCGTCTGCAGCATCGCGCCGACCACGATGATGCCGGATACGGCGTTGGTCACCGCCATCAGCGGGGTGTGCAATGCCGGGGTCACGTTCCACACCACGTGGTAGCCGACAAAAATCGCCAGAACAAAAATGGTGAAACTGGCGGTAAACGGGTCCATCGCCTGCACGTGCTGGGCCGCAGTGTGTGCGGCCTGGCCGGCGGCAACGGCAGCCTGATTGATCACTTCAGTAGTCATTGTTCGCGCTCCCTGAATCAGTTAGGTTTGCTGTAACGCACCTGGCCTTCGCCAGTGATGCGGGTTGCGGCAACCAGGTCGTCTTCCATATTGATCTTGAAGCTGCCGTCTTTCTGCAGCATCAAGTTAAGGAAAGTCAGCAGATTGCGCGAATACAGCGCCGAAGCGTCCTGTGCCACCATGCCCGGCAGGTTGACCGAACCAACCAGGGTTACGCCGTTTTCGGTCTGGATCACTTCACCGGCACGCGACAGCGGGCAGTTGCCGCCCGACTCAACGGCCAGATCGACAATCACCGAGCCCGGCTTCATGCCGGCAACGGTTTCCGGCTTCACCAGCACCGGCGCCGGACGGCCCGGAATCAACGCGGTGGTGATGATGATGTCGGCCGCCTTGGCGTGTTTGTCCACCAGCTCGCCCTGACGACGCTTGTAGTCGTCGGACATTTCCTTGGCGTAGACACCGTCGTTGGCTTTTTTCTCTTCGTCGGTCATCGGCACTTCAACAAACTTGGCGCCGAGCGATTCGACCTGTTCCTTGGTTGACGGACGCACATCGAATGCCTCAACCACGGCGCCGAGGCGCTTGGCAGTGGCAATCGCCTGCAGACCGGCAACGCCGACGCCAAGGATCAGCACCCGCGCCGGTTTCACCGTGCCGGCAGCCGTCATCATCATCGGCATGAATTTGGGGTAGTAGTGGGTGGCCAACAGCACGGCTTTGTAGCCGGCGATATTTGCCTGCGACGACAGAATGTCCATCGACTGCGCACGGGTGGTACGCGGCAGCACTTCCAGCGCAAAGCAATCGAGCTTGCGCGCGGCGTAGGCTTCCAGATTCGGGTTGGTGTGCACACCAAACGAAGCAATCACGGTTGCGCCTTCCTTGATCAGGCCGATTTCTTCGGCCTGCGGAGCACGCACCTTGAGAATGATGTCGCTGTTGTAAGCGTCTTGTGCCGTGCCGACGATTTTTGCGCCTGCATCGGCAAATGCCGTATCGGTGATTGCCGATAACTTGCCGGCACCGCTCTGAACCAGAACGGTATTACCGCCTGCCACCAGTTTCTTCACCGTCTCCGGCGTCGCCGCAACCCGGGTTTCGTTGGCCGCGATTTCCGCTGGAATACCAATTTGCATGGTCTGCCCTCTACCAAAAGTAACAATCCAGTTTGGTTGGTAGCCTGAGAAAAGTCCCCTTCTCAAGCCTGACACCCCGCGATGTTGGCCCATGGCCTTGCCGCGCGGTTATCTCTCATGGTCACCTGCATCTGCAGACTGGAAATCGCCATTGCGCCACGCACCGGATAGATGCGCCACACAGTCAAACGCCCCGCCGGGCGCACAACGCAGCGCACGGAGAGGCGAAACAGGCTGGACGGAACAGGGTGGCCGATGCAAGGCACTGGCCAATACTGCGCGCAAAATCGTGATCAACGCTTTGCGCTGCCGGATTTATTGGGCAAAAGCCCGTTTCCAAGTCTTGCAAGCATGTGTTCGAGCTTTATTTAACACGCTGATTTATTGAAAATTGCGTGGCTCAATCAAACGCTCGTATTAATTTCCAATGGATAGTGTAATAAAGCCCCAGCCTTGTCAAGGCTCGCGCATAGGGTAAACCCCAAAGCGCACAATATATTACTTTTTAATCAAAGAATTGCAACGCTGCTGCAGCGCAGCAGGCACACCATGCAAATGACATTATTCTTGTATAATCCGGGGTTTGCCAGTGCACAAATGCACACTCAGCAGAGCACATCAAATGCCAAACGAATGATCAGCGCCCACACCAGCAGCAAAAACAATCCGCGCACCAGGCGCACCCCGCCGTGCAGCGCCAGGCGGCTGCCGATCTGTGCGCCAAGGATGTTGCACAATGCCATCGGCACGCCGATCTGATACAGCACATTGCCGCTGGGTATGAAATACGCCAACGCCGCCAGATTGGTGGCCAGATTCACCACTTTGGCAATCGCCGATGCACGCAAAAAATCACAGCCAAACCAGCGCACGCAGGCAAACAGCAGAAAGCTGCCGGTGCCGGGGCCGAAAAAGCCATCGTAGAAACCAATCGACGCACCCATCGCCAAGGCGCGCCAGCGGATGATGCGCCGATCCTGCAGCGGCGCATGCACCATGCCGAGTTGCTTTTGCCGCATGGTGTAAAGCGCCATCAACACCAGCAGCACCAGCACCAGCGGCCGCACTGCGGCCACCGGCAGCCAGCTCACCAGCTTGGCGCCGAGAAAGGCGCACAACAAGGCTGCCAGTGATGCCGGCCCGGCAATCGCCCAGTTAATGCGCACCGTGCGGGCATAACGCCAGCAGGCGGTGGCCGTGCCGGCAATGGCACTCAGCTTGTTGGTGCCAAACAAGGTGCCCGGCAACGCCGCTGGCAAGGCGTTGAACAAGGCCGGCACCTGAATCAGCCCGCCACCGCCCACCATCGAATCCACCAGTCCGGCCAGCAAGGCCATACAGCACAAGAACAACAGCTGCAGCTGCGAGATATCTTCCAAGCAACAACGTCCTATTTCATTTAAGCCGATTCAGACCAAAGCCCGCGTCAGCACCAGCACGCCAATCATCGCAAAAATCGCCGCACACACACCATGCACCAGCCGCAACGGTAGTTTCTTCGCCGCCACCTCGCCCAGCAATACCGCCGGCACGTTAGCCAGCATCATACCCAGCGTTGTGCCCAGGGAAACCAGAATCACGCTGTTGTATTTGGCCGCCAGTGCCACGGTAGCAATCTGCGTTTTGTCGCCCATTTCGGCAAGAAAAAAGGCAAGCACGGTAGTGGCAAACACCCCCATCTTGCCGGCAACATCGGCTTCATCATCGTCAATCTTGTCCGGCACCATAATCCACGCGGCCATTGCCAGAAACGACACGCCCAGCACCCAGCGCATCACGTCCGGGCCCAGCCAGTTGGTGATCAGCGCACCGAGCGCACCTGCCAGCAAGTGATTGACAATGGTGGCAACAAAAATGCCGGCGATGATGGGAACGGGTTTGCGATAACGCGCGGCCAGCATCAGCGACAGCAACTGGGTTTTGTCACCGATTTCTGCCAGCGCGACAATACCGGTGGATACGAGAAAGGCTTCCATGCAGGATCTCCGGGGCCGACACAAGACGAGACTCAACCCACCCGGCCCCTGCCCAGTGGTATCGAGTCTCAAGTCTTGCCAGGTGTGGCATCTGCTAACAGACACCGCTACTGCCGCTGCCATGCCCGGAACGGACAAGTATGTTGACAGCGGCTTCCGCAGGGATGCGGAACGGCTACTCCCCTAAGACGGGGCGGACTTTAACATATTGATTCAATACGGCCAAGAAGCGGCAAGCGGAGCCAGCGTGGCTTCAACTCATTCTGCAACAACCGTGCCCATGATGCGATCACCGGCATCCCCCAGGCCAGGAATGATATAGCCGTTGGCGTCAAGATGACTGTCGATCACTGCTGCATACACATCCACATCCGGATGTTGCTGCTCCAGGCGAGCAATCGCATCCGGCGATGCCACCAGCACCATCGCTCGGATATGCCGGCATCCAGCCTGTTTCAACAAATCAATAGCCGCAAACAGGGAGCCGCCCGTCGCCAGCATTGGATCGACCAGCAAGGCACGTCGCTGGTGAATCTGCGGCACCAGTTTGGACACATACACTTTTGGCTGCAGCGAATGCTCATCGCGGCTCATGCCGATGACGCTGATCTTGGCACAGGGAATCACGTCCAGCACCCCGTCGAGCATACCCAGACCGGCACGCAGGATTGGCACCAGCGTCAGCTTTTTGCCCGCCAGCCGCTCAACCGGCACCTCGCCACACCAGGCATCGGCCACATCCGGTGTCAGATCGGAAGAGC
>JAUPTR010000242.1 GCA_030917985.1 Pseudomonadota bacterium
CGAATGCTGCATGGTTGTCACAATCTGTTTCGACCAGTGATCAAGCAGCTTCTGCACCTTGGCCAGGCTGACCTGATCGCGGTCGTTCTCCAGTTTGTCGGCAAAGCCCTGGTGCACCACTTGCGAAATCAGCTCGTTGCTCATGCTGTCGCGGATTTCACCTTCGTGATACACCGCCACCAGCCTGTCGCGATAACCCATTGCGGTGCCGGCAGCGGCAAAGGCCATGGTCACCGGCAGCACTTCACGCACCTTAAGCCCTTCCAGTGGCGTCACGATAGCAGTAATCGCCCCGCGCATGCGCACCACGCTCGGCCCCGGTTGGTCGGCCAGCGGAAACGTCTTGCCCACTTCGGCGCGCACCTGCTGCGTCATGTATTGACGAATGTCTTCCCATGCCTTGGCTTCTTCCGGCGTTTTCGGGTGGATTTCCGGGTAATACACCACCGGATCGATCATCAAGGCCTTGTACATGCCACGTTTGATGCCTGGCTTGACCCAGCGCATCGCCGGCTGGCCATCGGCGGTTTTGACTTTTTCCAGCTTGCTGTAGTCGCCAAGAAAGCCGGAAAACTGCTGCTCAACCGGTGGTACGGCAGCGCAGGCGCCAAGCATCAGGGCGCAGAACAGGGTTGCGATGCTGCGTGTCGGATTCATGGAAGTGCCGCTCGAAAAAATGATAGCCGCAGCTTGGCGGAACTGCCGCAAGTGGTCAACCGTCATGCATGACGGTGTATCATGCTGGCCATAATGGTTGACAGGAGGCGTCATGAAACTGAGCAATAAACAGGTGGTTCTGGCAATCCTCGGTGGCTGCAGCGCGCCGCTGCTGGCACATGCCGATGGGGTGTCGCAGTATCTGCAAGACAGAACCCATATCCAGCTGGGCGGCTTTCGCCCGAATATCGATTCCGGCATCAGCATTCATGGCAGCAATGGGCGCATTGGCGATGATCTGGACATGGAATCCGATCTCGGCATGTCGGACAACAAAACCAGCCCCTGGCTGGGGCTGAGTTATCGTTTTGCCGACAAACACCGGGTGGGCCTCAGTTATTTCGGGCTTAACCGCAGCGCCGGCACAACCCTGCAACGTGATTTCAATCTCGGCGACCAGACCTACACCGCCGGCCTGGATTCAAACAGCACGCTTGATATCAATGTCACCGTGCTCGACTACCAGTATCTGTTCAGCCGCAGTGACCGGCACGAGGCACATGTGTCGTTTGGCCTGCACCGGGTTGGTGTGGAAACCAGCGTGGAGGCTGCGGCCAGCATCGGCAACAGCAATGGCGCGGGGGGCAGCCGGTCAATGGAAACCACCGCACGCTCGGTGTATGCGCCGTTGCCGGTGCTGGGCGTGGGTGGTATCTACGCGCTTGGCGACAACTGGGCAGTAAAAGGTGGCCTGCGTTATTTTGGCCTGGATATCGACAATATCGACGGCTCACTGGTGGCGGCCGATGTCTCCTTGCAATATCACCCGTGGCGCCATGTCGGCTTAACCCTGGGTTATGCCTTTGACCGGCTCGATTTCGATCTGGAAAAGGAAAAATGGAGTGGCTCGGCGCGTTACGATTTCAAGGGTGTGACCTTCGGCCTGATCGGCCATTTCTGAGCAACATCCCTGACAAAAACAAAAACCGGAGCACATGCTCCGGTTTTTGTTTTGCTGCAACGGTTCAATCAGGCTTTGGCCGCTGCTGCTGCGTCTTTTAATGCCTTGGCTGCACTGAATTGCGGCACGGTTTTGGCCGGAATCTCCATGGTGGCACCGGTGGCCGGGTTGCGCCCGGTTTTGGCTTCACGCTTTTTGCTGCTGAACTTGCCCAGATCGGCCAAGGCCAGTTCACCGCCATCGCGCATGGTGCCGTGAATGGTGGCGATCAGGGCGTTGACGACTGCCTCGGCCTGTTTTTGCGTCACTTCGGCCTGTTCCGCCAGATGTTTCACCAGTTCTGCTTTATTCATCGTGAGATCCTTGAATTGTCTATCGGTTGTTAAACACGTGGCAGCACGCGCATGTGTAAAACCAGCCGCAATATTATTTGGTGGAGGCGATTGCTCGCAATCGCCCGAATGGCGCTGCCATGGCTCATCTTAATCCAAAATAACGCGCTGCCAAACCGCTTGTGGCGAAAAAGCAACGCTGCAGGCCGCTGCTGGCGCAGTATTGAGGGCATTTATGGCGCTGGCCGTGTGCAGCACCGGGGCTGGTGGAAGGGCTGCAGGCCGCGCCCGTATTGGCTTGCAGCCTGATCTGCAGGGCAATATGGGCGCGCCTTGCAGGGCAGCCTATTTTCCGATGCAAAAGCGGCTGAAAATTTCGCCCAACAGGTCGTCGGCGCTGAATTCGCCGGTGATTTCCGACAAAGCGTGCTGTGCCAGGCGCAGCTCTTCGGCAAACAATTCGATCTGCTGCCAGTTCTGATGCGCGGTTTCCAGGCTCTGCCGTGCGCGGTGAATGGCGTTGAGATGCCGCTCGCGCGCCATGAACACACCTTCACCCTCGCTGCGATAACCCACCGCCTGCAGCAACTGCTGCCGCAGCAGATCGATACCAATGTGTTGCTTGGCCGACAGATACACCACCGGAATCCCGTCCAGCTCGCCCAGGCCCGGTTGCTCGCCGGAGAGATCAATCTTGTTGAACACCTTCAGCAGTTTCAGGCTGCTGGGCAGGCGGGTCAGGATGGTTTGTTCGGCCTCGGTCAGGCCGTGGCGCGAATCCAGCAGCAGCAAGGCGATATCCGCCTTGTCGATGGCTTTCCAGGTACGCTCGATGCCGATCTGCTCCACCTGATCGCTGGTCTCGCGCAGGCCGGCGGTGTCGATGATGTGCATCGGCACGCCGTCGATGTGGATCAGCTCGCGGATGGTGTCGCGCGTGGTGCCGGCAATATCAGTCACAATTGCCACCTCATCACCCGCCAGCGAATTCATCAGGCTCGATTTGCCGACGTTCGGCTGGCCGATCAGCGCAACGTGAATGCCTTCACGCAGAATCGCGCCTTGCCGCGCCGTCTGCAGCACCCGCGTTAACTGCTGCATGATGTCTTGCAACTTGCCGACCGCGTTGGCGGCTTCGAGGAAATCGATGTCTTCTTCCGGGAAATCCAGCGTCGCTTCCACCAGCATGCGCAGATTGATCAACTGCTCCACCAGCGCCGTTACCTCGGTCGAAAACGCCCCCTGCAACGAACGCACCGCCGAACGTGCCGCCTGCTCCGAACTGGCATCGATCAAATCCGCCACTGCCTCGGCCTGCGCCAGATCCAGCTTGTCGTTGAGAAACGCCCGCTTGGTAAACTCCCCCGGCTCCGCCAGCCGAGCGCCCAGCTCCACACAACGCTGCAACAACAGCCGCATAATCACCGGCCCGCCATGCCCCTGCAGCTCCAGCACATCCTCGCCGGTAAACGAACCGGGGCCGGGGAAATACAAGGCCAGACCCTGATCCAGCACCGCCCCATCCGCCGCCTTGAAGTTGGCGTAAGTTGCATAACGCGGCAACGGCAGCTTGCCAACAATCGCCTCGGCCAGCGGCTTTAAATCCGCGCCGGAAATCCGGATCACACCCACCCCCCCGCGACCGGGAGCGGTGGCGATGGCGGCGATGGTGTCTTTGGGGAATAAGGTCATCGGCTGGTCTCGGTTGCTGTCATGTGGGGTTCGCCAATCAGGCTTTCCGCCGGAATACCCAGCCCGGCGTGCAGGCGCCGGATCATCGGCAACGTCAGCGGGCGTTTGCGCGTCAGCACTTCATACACCCGGTTCAGCCGCCCGATCATCGGCTCCAGATCCTTCGGCGTCAGCCCGGCCTGCTCCATGCGGAAGCGAATCGCCTCCACCGGATCGGGCGGGGCAATCGGATAATGGCTGGCCTCGTAATGCTCGATCAGCAGCAGCAACACTTCGAACTGATCCGCCGCATCGCTGCCGGCTTGCGGTTCATTGTCGAAATAAGGCGCAACCGCGCGTAGTGCCGCTTGGTAATCGGCTTCGGTGCGAATGGGCTTGAGTTGCATGTTTACTCCATTTCCACGCTGCTGGCGTCGATCTTGTCGTAGTCCGCGTGAGTGCCGACGAATTTGATGTACACCGCGCCAAACCGGTACGCCACCGCCACAATCAGCCGGTGATGGTTGCCCTTGATATTGAAAACCACCCGGTTGTGGGCAACAAAACTGGCGCTGGCGAACTGCCGTTTGATGTCCTGCGGCGTCTGCCACTGCGCGTTGGCCACCTCGTCATACCAGGCTTTCAACGGCTGCTCGGCATCCGGGTGGGTTTGCCAATAGGCAATCAGGTGTTTCTTGGCAATCACTCTCATGGGTGGGATGTTAGTCCCGTATTGGGACCAACACAAGCGCCCGGCAATTAAATGGGCAGATTCGGCCCAGCGGTTATGATGCATGGTCGGCA
>JAUPTR010000243.1 GCA_030917985.1 Pseudomonadota bacterium
AATGATCGTGAGTGACTCCCGTCCTGCAATCTATGGGAGCATCATGTTTTTTATATATTGTAGACTATCAATGGTAGCGTACAACAGAGAATGTTTGAAATACAACGAATTGCTTCACAACAGCCGTGGGCGAGCGGCTCCACCGGTGGACGGTAAGCGGGAGATTCGCCCCACCTTCCCCCGGTAAAAGCCGCCCTCCAAAATGGCGGCTTCTTCACACGGGAGCTGGTCATGCACAAGCAATCAAAGGAACAAATCTGGAATGAGCGGCTGTTGGCGCAAGGCGCCTCGGGGTTATCCATCAAGCGCTGGTGCCTGCAAGAGGGCGTGACGACGTCGAGCTTCCACTACTGGCGCAAGCAGTTGGCGGCGGCGCCCGCCACAGGCTTCATCGCCCTGCCGGCGGTGGCGCGCACGGTGGAAGCGGCGTTGGAGTTGCGCACGCCTGAAGGCTATGTGATCCGGCTGTCGAGCCAGGCCCAGGTGGGCTGGCTGAACGGCGTGCTGGCGGCGCTGCGCTGATGTGGGGCGCACCGCAGGGCAAGGTGTACCTGGCCACCGGCCAGCACGACATGCGCATGTCGATCAACGGCCTGGCGCTGGTGGCGGCCGAGGTATTGGGTGTGGACCCGATCGGCGAGCATTGGTTCGTGTTCTGTAACCGGCGCCGCGACAAGATCAAGATCCTGCACTGGGACACCAACGGCTTCTGGCTGCAGTACCGCCGCCTGGAGCAAGGCCGCTTCCAGTGGCCGAAAGATGGCGCCGACCACGGTGCGCTGGAGGTGACGGGACGCCAGTTGCGCTGGCTGATCGACGGCCTGAACTGGCAGCAGGCGGTGGCGCACCAGCCGATGGCGCCACGCGCCATGCTGTGATGTAAATATTTTCAAAAAACATGGCCGGGACGTAAACCTAAAACGCATTTTGTTTTGGTAAAGTCCTGCCCATGCATCCACACAACCTCCTCGCCAACCTGCCGCCCGAGCTACGCGCCTATGTGCGCGAGTTGGAAACGAAGGCATCGGCCATGCAGCAACGCATCGCGTTCCTGGAGGAGCAATTCCGTCTGATGCAGTTGAAGCGCTACGCGCCGTCGAGCGAACAGTTCGGCGCGCAGGGCTGCCTGTTCAACGAAGCCGAGCATGACGTCGCCACCTTGCCGGCCGCGCCGGACGAGCAGCCCAAGGCACCGCCGGCGTTGCGCAAGAAACCCGGCCGCAAGGGCTTGCCCGCGCACGCGCGTGGAACACGATCTGGCCGACGCCGACAAGGTGTGCGCGTGCTGCCAGGGCACGCTGCACCGCATGGGCGAGGACATCAGCGAGCAACTGAACATCATTCCGGCCAAGGTCGAAGTATTGCAGCATGTGCGTTTCAAGTACGCCTGCCGCCACTGCGACCGGCACGGCGAAGTGGGCCAGGTCGTCACCAGCCCAATGCCGCCACAGCCGATCCCCGGCAGCATCGCCAGCCCGGCCACGCTGGCCACCGTGATGACGGCCAAGTATGTCGACGGCACGCCGCTGTACCGGTTGCACGAGGCACTGCGGCGCAGCGACATCGATGTGGCCCGCACCACACTGGCCTATTGGCCGGTCAAGTGCGGCGCCCTGTTCGCACCACTGTTCCAGGCAATGCGCCGGGTCTTGCTGGCGCAGCCGGTCATCCACGGCGATGAGACCACCGTGCAGGTACTCAAGGAACAGGGGCGCAGCGCGCAGACCAAGTCGTACATGTGGGTCTACCGCAGCGCACTGGGCAGCGAACAGCCGGTGGTGCTGTTCGACTATCAGCCGGGGCGCGGCCACCAGTATCCGCAACGCTTCCTGGAAGGCTACACGGGGGCCGTGATGACCGACGGCTACAGCGCCTGGCGCATGCTCAAGGGCATCACGCACCTGGGCTGCATGGCGCACGCGCGGCGCCGCTTTGACGAGGCGCGCAAGGCACAGAAAACGGCCGATGGCCGCGCCGGCCAGGCCCTGCGGCTGATCGCCAAGCTGTACCACATCGAAAAGCTGGCGCGCGGCAGGCCGCCCGACGGCCTGAGCGTGAGCGAACACGCCTACCGTTTGCGCCAGGTGCTCAGCCTGCCCATTCTCGATACCCTGCATGCCTGGTTGCTGCGCAACCAGCGCCAAGTCTTGCCGCAATCGCTGATCGGCAAGGCCATCGAATACACGCTCGGGCAGTGGCGTTATCTGTGCCGTTATATTGATGACGGACGCTATGCCATCGACAACAACTTGATCGAACGCGATATCCGGCCGTTTGCGACCGCCCGCAGGGCATGGCTGTTTTCCCAGTCCACCGCCGGCGCCGACGCCAGCGCGGTCATTTACAGCCTGGTGCTCACCTGCCGCGCGTGCAACGTCGAGCCGTATGCTTACCTGCTGCATATCCTTACGGAACTGCCTCGCCGCAAGCCGGGTGACGACGTCAGCGACCTTTTGCCGTTCAACTACGCCAAGCGCTGATCGAGTGCCGGGAGGGCGCTGGGTATACCACGGTTGCATACGGTGGGCAGAATCTCCCGCTTACACAAAAGATCGGA
>JAUPTR010000244.1 GCA_030917985.1 Pseudomonadota bacterium
AACCAGAAATATTTTCCGCTGCTGGAAAACAACGGCAAGCTGAGCAACCAGTTCCTGGTGGTCAGCAACATTAGTCCAGCCGATGCCAGCGCAGTAATCACCGGCAACGAACGCGTGGTGCGCCCGCGCCTGGCCGATGCCAAGTTCTTCTTCGATCAGGATCGCAAACACAAGCTGGAAACCCGCCTGGAGAAGCTGCGCAACGTGGTTTACCACAACAAGCTCGGCTCGCAACTGCAGCGCGTGGAACGCATGCAGAAACTGGCCGGCGAAATCGCCCAGCGCCTGCACGCCGACCCGGCCCAGGCACAACGCGCCGCGTTTCTGGCAAAAGCCGATCTGGTATCCGACATGGTCGGCGAATTCCCCGAGCTGCAAGGCATCATGGGCGGTCACTACGCGCGTCACGACGGCGAAACCGCCGCAGTAGCGCAAGCGGTGGAACAACACTACTGGCCACGTTTTGCCGGCGACAGCCTGCCGGCCGACAATGTTGGCGCCTGTGCCGCATTGGCCGACAAACTGGAAACGCTGGTCGGTATCTGGGGCATCGGCCTGCAGCCAACCGGCGACCGCGATCCGTTCGGCCTGCGCCGCGCCGCTTTGGGCGTATTGCGCATTCTGCTGGAAACCCCGCTGCCACTGGATCTGCAAGACCTGCTGGAAGTGACTAAAGCCGGCTTCACCGAAGTGAAACTGGCTGACGACACCGTCAGCGGCCTGTTCGACTTCATGCTCGACCGCCTGCGCAACTACCTCACCAGCCGCGATTACGCAGCCGACGTGGTAGAGGCCGTGGTGGCGCAAAAGCCGCGCCGCATCGATCAGGTGTTGCCGCGCGTCGAAGCCGTGCGTGCGTTCCGCGCCCTGCCGGAAAGTGAAGCGCTGGCCGCTGCCAACAAACGCATCAGCAATATCCTGAAGAAAACCGAAGTCGTGGCCGGCGAGCCGGATTTTGCGCTGCTGCAGGAAAACGCCGAGAAGGCGCTGTTCGAAGCATTGAGCCTGGCACGGCCGATTGTCGCCTCACACCTCAACAATGGCGACTACACCGATGCACTGAAAGCGCTGGCAGCGCTGCGTGGCCCGGTGGACGGCTTTTTTGAAGAGGTGATGGTAATGTGCGACGAACCGCTGCTGCGGCAGAATCGCCTCAACCTGCTGGCACAACTGGGGCAGTTGCTCAACGGTGTGGCAGATATTTCGCGACTGGCGGCGTAAGCATCATGGGCAGCAGCAACATCAAACTGGTCATTCTCGACCGTGACGGCGTGATCAACTACGACAGCGCCGACTTCATCAAGAACCCGGACGAATGGCAGCCGCTGCCGGGAAGCATGGAAGCCATCGCCAACCTGAACCAGGCTGGTTTCCGCGTGGTGGTGGCCACCAACCAGTCGGGTATTGGCCGCGGGCTGTTCGACATGTCGGCGCTGAATGCCATGCACGAGAAGATGTACAAGTTGCTGGCGCAGGCCGGAGGCCGGGTGGATGCCCTGTTTTTCTGCCCGCACACCGCCGATGCCGACTGCAACTGCCGCAAACCCAAAACCGGCCTGTTCCAGGAAATCAGCCAGCGTTTTGGCGTGCGCCTGGCCGGCGTACCCGGCATTGGCGATAGCCTGCGCGATCTGCAGGCCATCGCACAAATGGGTGGCAGGCCGATTCTGGTGCTGACCGGCAAAGGCGAGCGCACCCAGGAAGCCGGCGACTTGCCGCCCGGCACGCTGGTATTCAACAACCTGCGCGAAGCGGCCAACTTCCTGATCAACGAGCAGCATTAAGTTGTCGGTATGGCCCTGCTGAACCACCAGCCCCAGCCGGAGCACCACCAGCTGCGGCTTGGCGGCCAATTGCTGGACTACACACTGAAACGCAGCGCGCGGCGCACATCCATCGGCATGCGTGTTGATCGCCACGGGCTTACCGTTGCAGCGCCGCTGCGCGCCAGCCTGAGCAGCATTCACGATATTCTTGGCCACCATGCGGAATGGATTCTGGCCAAACTCGCCACCCGCCCGGCCCCCGCAGAAGCCACGCCGCTGACCGACGGCAGCACGCTGCGGCTGTTGGGCGAAGCGCTGCAACTGGTGCTGCTGCCGGCGCCCAAAGTGCGCGTCAGCCTGCAGCAACCCGAGTTATGGCTGAGCCTGCCGCACCCGCATGATCGCGAGCAGATTGCACACGCGCTGGAACGCTGGCTGCGGCAACAGGCGCGCAGCCATTTTCTTGCGCGCCTGCAGCTGCTGGCACCGCAGATGCAGGTGCAGCCGACAAAAATGCTGCTCAGCGGCGCGCGCACCCGTTGGGGCAGTTGCAACAGCAAGGGCGAAATCCGCCTCAACTGGCGACTGGTGCAAGCGCCCGGCCATCTGATTGACTACGTCATCATCCACGAGCTGGCGCACCTGCACGAAATGAACCATTCGCCGCGTTTCTGGGCCCATGTGGCAAAACTTTACCCCGACTATCGCGCCGCACGTGCCGAACTGCGGCACAATGGCGGGGATTACCATCTGATCTGAACCCGGCACGAATTCCGTTTTCAAGGACACTTCCATGCGCATCCTCCACACCATGCTGCGAGTCGGCAACCTGCAACGCTCGCTCGATTTCTACACCCAGGTACTCGGCATGCAGCTGATCCGCCAGAAAGACTACCCGGACGGCCGCTTCACCCTCGCCTTCGTCGGCTACGGCGCCGAAAGCGAAACCGCAGTGCTGGAGCTGACGCACAACTGGGATACCGAAAGCTACGATCTCGGCAACGGCTTCGGCCACATCGCCGTCGAAGTCGACGATGCCTATCAAGCCTGCGAGGCCGTCAAACAGCTCGGCGGCAAGGTCACCCGCGAGGCCGGGCCGATGAAACACGGCACCACTGTGATTGCCTTTGTCGAAGACCCGGATGGCTACAAGATCGAATTCATCCAGAAAAAGCCGGTTTCCGGCGCGGCGGATTAAAAGGGTAAAGCCATGTTACGTTTCATACTTTTTGCGGCACTGGCGGTTGCCGCCTGGCTGCTGGTGAAAAAACTGCTCGCGGCAGCCCAAAGCGACGACGAGGCTCAGCCAAAGCAGGCCGACGTGCAGACGATGAAACGCTGCGCACAATGTGGCGTGTATTTGCCAGAGGCAGAAGCACTGGAAAAAGACGGCCGGCATTTTTGTTGTGCGGATCATCGCGACCAGTTTCACGCATAAGCCCCCTCTGCCGTGAAAATAAGCGGCTTTTGTAGGTCGGACTTCAGTCCGACGCGGTGCTTAACGCCGGCGACTGCGTCGGACTGAAGTCCGACCTACGACCCTGTTTTCGCGGCAGTGAGCGCCCCCTCGGCCCCCGGAGGTTTACAGGCGCCGGGGGCAGCACCGACACTACCCGCAGCCCTGCAAGCCGCTCTGGCATTGCCTCGCAGCCTTGCCTGCAAGCCAATGGCAGCGCGCTCTGCAGGCCATTGCGGCAAGCAGCCCTTGTTATCCCCCGCCTCATCCCAATCTGTCTGTCATATCCGGACTAGATTGATGCCATGTTCCACTTTCTGCGCCAACGCCGCCGCAACAAACAGCTACGTGAATTCGAGATGCCTCAGGATGCATGGCGATATTTGCTGGCGCAACCCTTGTTTGCCGGGCTGGATAAGGATGAGCAGGAGCGGTTGCGGCAGCAGGTGATCTGGTTTCTGCACGAGAAGTCGGTGTTTGGCGCCGACGACATGCAGCTCACGCCCTATCAGCGGCTGGCGATTGCCGCCCAGGCCTGCCTGCCAGTGCTGAATCTGGATGTCGACAGTTATGCCGACTGGCGCAGCATCATCGTCCAGCCACGCGCATTCCGGCGCCAGGAGCGGTTCAGGGATGAATACGGCCTGGTACACGAGGGGCAACGCATGCTGGCAGGCGAGGCACGCCACGATGGCCCGGTGCTGCTGTCGTGGCCGGATGTGGCGGGCTCGCTGGATTGTGACGGCTGGAACGTAGTGATCCACGAAATGGCGCACAAGCTGGACATGAAAAATGGCGACGCCAACGGCTTTCCCCCTTTGCACCGGGGCATGAGCGAGGCGCAGTGGACACTGGAATTCAAACGCGCCTATCTGGATTTCTGCGAAAAGGTCGATCACGGTATCGATATCGGTATCAATAGCTATGGCGCCACCAACCCCGGCGAATTTTTTGCTGTGCTCAGCGAATATTTCTTCGAACTGCCCGCCCTGCTGCAACACCATTATCCGGCGCTGTATCCACTACTGAGCCAGTTTTACCGGCAAGACCCGCTGCAGCGCCAGCAAAGCGCTGGCCAGTTGCATGCCGCGTCCGGATACGGCTGGCACTGATGGCGCATGTTATATTGCCGGCCTGCACAATCGCGAATCAGCCAGAACCGGCAAGCATGTTCCCCTCCATTGCATTTATCGAAGACGACGTTGATCTGGCCGG
>JAUPTR010000245.1 GCA_030917985.1 Pseudomonadota bacterium
TCAAATTCAAAATCGAAGTTGAGCAAGGTATCAGGATTAATCCGCGTGACCAGAGGCGTGGGGCCCTCATCCAGAGCCCCGGTCGCCACTGGCACAGCAGCGCCATCAATCTGCGCAACATCCGACTCCAACTGCGCGTCTACATCGGCAGGGGCCGACGTCTCCAGATCAACATCTGGCAGCAACAAATCCAGGCCCCGTTCAATGGCCGAAGAATCGGGCCCCGGCGCCACGAAAATGCCCTCTGCCTCTGGCGCACCCCCAACCAGGGCCATTTCAATCGTATCCGGCTGACGTGCCTCGCTTGCTGGTGGGGCTGAAGTCAGATTCAGGGGAAAATGATCAGACTGTGGCTGATGGTTCATCACCTCTGAAGCGGCGGCCAAGGAAGAGCCATGGATGAAAGAAGGCTGATCTTCGGCATCGTGAATCAAGGGATTTTTCGGGCCAAAACCGGCACACAACTGCTCGACTCTGCGCCATATGGATTCTTCCTTGTTGATTCCGGTCGCCTGCATGTCTGCCAAAGTTGTTTCAAAATGGCGAAGATCGCCACGTGCAGAATATATTTCCATCAGTTTCAGGCGAATATCCTGACGGTCTGGCATCTTCGACAAGGCATCCTGAAGAATTTCTTCCGCCTGCGAATCGCGACCATAAGCAAGATACACCTCCGCCTCTGCAACCGGATCAATGCTGGAAGGATCAAGCGCAACAGCTGCCAGGTCTTCTTCCTTGAACATCGAATTCATTGCCAGGGTGGTATCGATCACCGCTCCACCTGTGCTGCCGATGACAATATTTTTGGTTGGTGGATTGTGTGCCAGCAGACTGTCTTCAAATACCGGCGTGTTGCTCTTGCGGCGGCGGCGAGACCATAACCAGACACCACCACCAAGCAAGACTGCGACACCGCCTCCCAAGTAAACGGGATCACCAAGCAAGGCCTGCCAGTCGCCGCGATCTGCCACTCCAGCCGCTTTGGGCTCAGAGGCAGGGCGCAGCGGAAGACCACCCGAGGTTTCAGGGGTGGGAGCCACCTTTGGAATTTTGTTTGCGGGTGCAGCAGAAGCTGGCTCGCTGGCGGCAGGAGCAGGCATTCCGGATTCAGGCGTGCCGGCAAGTTCAGGCGCGGCCTCTGGCTTGACAGCAGAAGCAGGCGCGTCCCCCTGAACGACATCCGGACTATTGCCAATCTGTTGTAATGCCGCCGGGTTGGCACCAATCCAGCGCATTACCGTACGGGTAGAATTCAATTCGCGCTGCAGATCGAGGTTGCGCTTGTTGGCATCACGCAGCGCCTTTTCCTGCTCGGAGAACCCCTGCTGCAGGGTATCGAGTTTTTTCTGCAACAAGGTCAGCTGCCGCTTGGCTCGCTCTTCTGCCTCATTTGCCGCATCCACGCGTGGCACCACGCCTGCCGTCAGGGCCAGCGCAATCAAACTCAGCCGGTAAGCATGCTTCATTATGTCTCGCCTCTCCAGATTTCTTTTTGGTGATCTGTCGTATTCAGTATTCGTTTTATGGTCCACGACCTTGTAGCAGGTCGTTCAGGCCCCAATGAGCTTCATATTCCACACCGCACAGATACAATCCGTCCGGCGCAAATGTCGGCGCCGCCTTGCTGCGGTCAAGCCCCAGCAGCACCTGCTGCAACCATTCCACCGGATAACGCCCCTTGCCAACGTAAACCAGACAACCCACGATATTGCGCACCATGTGATGCAGAAATGCATCTGCTCGCAAATCGAAGTAAATCAGGTGGCGATCAACAGTGATATCCAGTTGCGTCAGTTGCTTGACAGGAGACTTGGCTTGACATTCGGCGGCACGAAAAGCGCTGAAATCATGCGTCCCGATCAAGCAGGAAGCCGCTTGCCGCATCAGCGCCAGATCCAGAGGATTATGGCACCATCCCGCCCGGCCGTGCAATAAAGCCGGACGTACCGGATGGTTAATCAGCACGTAACGATAACGGCGGCCACGCGCGGAAAAACGTGCGTGAAATTGCTCATTCACCTGACGCGACCACAATACGGATAACGACGCCGGCAAACAGGCATTAACCCCCCGCACCCAGGCCGAATCCGGGCGCTGGTTTTTTGTATCAAAATGCACCACCTGCATTGACGCATGTACACCGGCATCGGTGCGCCCTGCAGCAACCACCCGCACCGGCTCGGCTGCAATCTGGCTCAATGCGCGTTCAAGGGTATCCTGCACCGTCACGCCCTCACGCTGTGACTGCCAGCCACGAAACAACTGGCCATCGTATTCCAGCCCCAAAGCAATTCGCACTACAGGCCCATCCGTATCAAGATCAACAACAACAAGACGACTCCCAGCGCCAGCCAGTCAATGCGCTGCAACGCAACATCGCTCAGTCTTACCGGCACAACTTTTTCCGGCACATCCGTTGTCAATTGCAAACGTAATTCGTCGCGCCAATCCGCCAGCTTGCGGCCACGATAATCGGCGGCATAACGCAAGGTGAGCGATAAACGTAAAGCCAGAGGCTGGCAATCCAGCCCCAGTTTGCGCAAGGGCCACAATAAACGCAGCAAGCCGGTGAGCAATTGTGGTGGCGACAGATTCCCCAGCAGCCAAACCAGAGCCAGCAGCAGAAGCAAAAGGCGCAATGCCTGCAGGCCACCTGCCACCGCACCTTCCAGTGTCACGTCCAGGCCGGGCCAAAACGACCATAACACCTGGCCGGGCGTCATCAGCGCATGCAGCAGCAGAATCGACAGCAATAAAACCCGGTTACGGCGCAACA
>JAUPTR010000246.1 GCA_030917985.1 Pseudomonadota bacterium
ATCGTCTAGAGGCCTAGGACATCGCCCTTTCACGGCGGTAACCGGGGTTCGAATCCCCGTGGGGACGCCATACCATATGGTATTCGGCATCTAAGCCGGACCTGCCTTGCCAGGTAGGCTTCATTTTCCTTACTTTTCATGCATGCCTTCGGTGTGCTTCCTGTATCTTCTGCAATGATTACGGTCCCCGTTGTCACTCCTGATGCGCACCACGCGTTCAGCGAACTGCGTCAATGCTTGATATCCCGATGTATAGCCTGCTCTACTACTCCTGCGTCAGTTTTTTGATGTTGTTGCCGCATTGACTGGCTGCTGATGTTGCTGTTTACCCGGCAGGCAATGCTTTCATCCCTTGTTGTTCCTTTTTTTAGTCTGCCGAGTCGCTCCCGTCCCAAAATGCATTCTGCCAGTGATGCTTTATCCTGTCGGCGGGATGCAGTGCGCGCCTCGCGGAGCACAGAGCTTGGCAGAGGTAGGCGTTGTACAACGCTGGCCAGGTTTTCGGCGAACAAACGTTACCCTTTCTGGCATGATATAACTGCTGCAAGTGCTTGATTCTGGTCTAGACTTCAACTGAATCCGCCCGGTTTTAGTGTTGTGTTTGCTCTTTCGGATCGGGTGTGAACTGGCGTGGTAGGGTGGCTATACATACAGGCCCGCCGGCAGAAATTGCGTTCTATATTCGGTGGGCAGGTGTTGCGTGGCGTGCGAGGCGATCAGGCCTGACGAGCTGGCTTGACAGGATGGCCGGCCTGTTTTGCTATGTCGTAGTTTGCCTGTGCAGCGACCAAATCACGGCCTTCCGGGCTACTTGAATTCTGTTCAGTGTTGGCGCCAATGTTACGGGGGTGCAGATATTTGCATGAAATCAACAGTTCATGGATGGCAAAACGCCGGCTTTACATGCGTTTAGAATGAATTATTGCCCCACGTCTGCCTTTAAAATATGTAAAATACATAAAATTCCCTGCTGCACACAGAATTCTCCAGGCAATATTTCGTTCGCGCCACTTTGGGGGTGTTGATGCTTGTCATGGCAAGTCATTGTTCTGAATCCGGGTGCTGGCAGGGGCATGCAGCATTGTGATGTGGGGATCACCGGTGGCATGTGTAAGCCAGCGCAGGCTGGTTTGATAAAAATTGATAAATGAGGGAGCTTGCAGGTAAATGTCGTTGATTCCGTCGATTATTAGTGATGCAGTGTTTGCCCGAGGTATGGGGAGCCTGATGCGCGGTGCTGGTATGGTGACGCGCTTTTTGCCCTTGCCGCAACCCACCCTGCTGGTCGGGCCTGGCTCGAGTGCACGTCTTGGTCAGGCGATTACCGGTTTTGGGCACGAAAAAATCCTGATTGTGACTGACAGTGTTGTGTCCAGGCTGGGTTTGCTCAAGGGGTTGACCGATGCCATTACTGCTGGTGGATGCAAGTATGTGGTTTTTGATGAAATCACGCCTGACGCACCGATTCCGTTGATTGAAAAAGGTATTGCTTGTTTTGAAGAGCATGGCTGCGATGCAATTGTTGCAGTGGGTGGCGGTTCTGCGATGGACGCTGCCAAGGCGATAGCGGTTGCCGTTGCCAATCACAAACCTTTGCGTCAGTTGGCTGGCTATTTCAAGGGCTTGCGCAATCCGGTTCGGGTGTATGCCGTGCCAACCACGGCCGGTACGGGTTCCGAAGTGACGGTGGCAGCCGTTATTTCTGATCCCGACAGCCACAAGAAACTGGTGATGGTCGATACACGCATGGTGCCGAAAATGGCAGCGCTGGATCCGGAGTTGATGACCGGGCTTCCTCCTCACATCACGGCGGCCACCGGTATTGATGCGTTGACCCATGCAGTGGAGTCGTTTGTCGGCAACTGGGCTTGCCCGCAGTCCGACAGCATGGCCTTGTCGGCGGTTGCATTGATTTTCGAGAACCTGCGTATTGCATACAACGACGGTAAGAATCTTGTCGCACGTGAAAATATGGCGCTGGCTTCTACTTATGCCGGTTTGGCGTTTACCCGGGCCAATGTTGGTTATGTTCATGCCATTGCCCATCAGTTTGGCGGCCGCTATCACACGCCGCATGGCTTGGCCAATGCCATCATGTTGCCGCATGTTTTGAAGTATTCACACCCGGCGATCATTGGTCGCCTGGCGAAGCTGGCCGTTCGGGCCAATCTTGGCCATGCCGGAGCGTCGGAAGACGAACTGGCGCAGAAATTTCTGGACGCGGTGGATGAACTTAACCGCGACCTGGGAATACCGGCTTATCTTGAGTCGCTGCGAGAAGAAGACATACCGGAACTGGCTGCTGCTGCATGTCGCGAGGCTCATTTCGACATGATTTATCCGGTGCCGCGTTACATGACGCAGGCGATTTGTGAAGACCTGATCCGTCAGGTTTTGCCGCCGGCCAGTGCAGAAACAACCACAGAAAAAAAAGCACCGCGACGTCGCAAGACCGTTGCTGAGGCTGGTTGAAATTTCATCTGAATTTTTTGTGAGTGAGAGACATGAAAAAGGTTGTAGGTGTAACTCTTGGCTCGTCCAAGAAAGACTTTGAATTCACTACTGAATTCCTTGGTCAGGAGTTTTCCGTCAAGCGTGTGGGCACTGACGGTGATATGGCAAAGGCCTGGGAGCTGATGCGACGTTATCAGGCACGCGGCGACTCAATCGGCCTCGGAGAGGTGACGGATCACTACCACGTTGGTGTGCGCACGATTGAAAACAAGACCGCCAAAGAGTTGATGCACGTGGTAACCCGCGTGCCGGTAACAACCGGCGCCTTGTTGCGACGCTTGTTGCAGGTGCGCGCCGTACGTTACGTTCAGCGCGAACTGGGGCACTATTTCAACAATAACCGGGTGCTTTTCCTGTCTGGCATGCGCAACTATGACCTGGCCGTTGCGATGTCCGATTACACCAAGAATCTGACATTTGCCGATCCGGTTTTCCAGACCGGATCGTTGCTGATGCTGAATTCGCTGAGCCAGCTGGAGCTATATGCACGTGGCAGCGAGCTGATCCTGAATAACCTGCCGGGCCAGATTCTCGAATCGGCGCTCAGCAGCATCAAGAACAAACGTGTTGCGCTGGAAGTTGAAAAATCGCATGTGATTGTTGGCACTTTTGCCGAGATCAAGGCTGTTTCCACTTCCAAAAACCTGCGCGGCAAAACGCTGATTACCTCTGCCATCGACGATGACCGCCTGGAGTTTTTCAAGCAGCATGAAGTCAACCTGGTGATCGATGTTTCACCCAAACTGTTTGATAACGTGCTTGGCACCTACCTGCTGGAAGCCATGATTCTGGCCAAGCTGGGCAAGGATTCACACGAAGTATCGGAAGATGATCTGAACGAGATCATCTCCGAACTGGACATCAAGCCGCGTCTGCTGCATCCGACCGGCAAATTCCGCAACATTCGCCGCTTTGCCTTCGTGATCCATCCTCTCAGCCAGGAGTTCATCAAGAAAGGCACCCCGCTACCCAAATACACGCCTGCATTCATCATGGACCGGGTTGAAAAGCTGGCTGCCCACATGCCGCCATTTGTGTATTGCAAGATGGAAAACATCGTTTCGCCAACAGGAGCCGAGGCGGAAGGCTGGTTGATTACGGTGGGTGGCACACCGAAGGAAATGTTGGCACATCGCCCCGAATTTACCTATCGCCGCCTGCTGGCAGCTGCAGAAATGGCGGAAAGGATGGGGGCGCAGATCATGGGCCTGGGGGCGTTTACCAAAGTGGTTGGTGATGCCGGGGTGACAGTGGCCCGCCGTTCGAACTTGCCGATTACCACCGGCAACAGCTATTCGGCTTCCGGGGCTTTGTGGGCCGCAGCCGATGCCATGCGTCGCATGGGGCTGGTACATATTGATCCAAAAACCCATAAAGTTGCAGCCAAAACCATGGTGGTGGGCGCCACTGGCTCGATCGGCTCGGTGAGCGCGCGTTTGCTGGCGATGGCATTTGACGAGGTCTATCTGGCGGGTCGCAATCTGGACAAGCTGGAAGAGCTGAAAGCATCGATTCTGGAGGATACGCCGGACGCCAAGGTGTTCACGTCGGTGGATTACAACGAATTGCTCGGTGATATGGACATGATCGTGACCAGCACGTCCGGCGCCGGCAAGTCGATTCTCGATATCACCAAGGTCAAGCCTGGATGTGTGATTACCGATGTTGCGCGTCCGCTGGATCTGCCCCCGGAAGACGTGGCCAAACGGCCGGATGTTTTGGTGATCGAGTCGGGTGAGATTGAACTTCCGACCAAAACCAAAGGATTGAAGGACATCGGCCTGCCTCCGAATGTGGTCTATGCCTGTCTGGCAGAAACCATCGTTCTGGCGCTGGAAGGGCGTTTCGAAGTGTTTACCATCGGCCGCGATACCGAATGGGAGAAGGTCAAGGAGATTTACAAGCTTGGCATCAAACACGGCATGAAGCTGTCGGCAATTTCCGGCGTCAACGGTGTTTACAGCGATGACGATATTGCCAAGGTGGTCAAACTGGCAAAAGAGGCTCGCAAGCACTGGAAAGATCCTGGCAAACTTGCCGCATCAAAAGGTAAGGCCGCCACCGGCTCGGCTGCAGGGGCCAAACCGGCTACGGCAGCTAAATCGCGAAGCAGTGTGGCCAAGGTTGCTGCAGATGAAGCGGCTGCCGATACCGTTGCCAAACCGGCCAGGGCGAAGCCCGCCGCCGGCAAGAGCAGTGCCGACAAGCCAAAGCGCACGACCAGGGCCAAGTCTGATGCAAGCGCCAAACCTGCAAAAAATGTTGCCGACACGGCTCAGGCACAAGCGGATCAGGCTGCACCAGAGGTGATTTCTGTGCCTCCTGCGGTAGCAGCGGCAGCGGTAGCTGAAATCAAACCGGCACAATAGACCTGCCTGACATACATGGTGTGCCAAAGGCGCTGCTGGCCCTGAGAACGTGGGTCGGCAGCCCTGCAACGGCAAAAGCGGCGTTCGACATCAGTCGACGCCGCTTTTTTATATTGCTGCAGCCAAACCTGGAAATATCCATTCCGGCCGGGCATTGGCTACAATTGCCAGCCTGACACATTCTCTGGTCAGCGTGAAACCGAAGCCGAGATCGAATGAAACAACGCAACTGGATATTGGGTATTGCCATTGTCGCTGCACTGGGGTGGGGTGGATATCAACTGAACCGGGGGCCGGTATCGGCTACGCCCGCAGGCAAAGCTGCAAAAACACCGCCGACCGTGCTGGTGGCCCGGATTAGTCAGAGCGATGTGCCGCTGGAAATCGACGCGACCGGCCAGGTGGTGCCCTTGCAGCTGGTGGAAGTGCGGCCGCAGATTGCCGGCCAGGTGAAAAAGGTGCTGATCCGCGAGGGGCAGGATGTCAGCGCCGGCCAGCCGTTGTTCCTGCTCGAAGATGGCAGCGAACGCGCCGCGCTGGAAAAGGCGCGCGCGCAGAAGGCGCGTGACGAGGCGCAGCTGGCCGATGCCCAGCGCATTCTGACGCGCAACCGTAGCCTGCAACAGCAGAATTATGTCGCGCCGAGCGCGGTGGACAGCGCCGCCAGTACGGTCGACAGCCTCAAGGCGGCGATTGCCGCCGATGTCGCGACTATCCGTGCCGCCGAAGTCGATCTGGCATACAAGACCGTCAGCGCGCAGATTTCCGGCCGCAGTGGCGCAATCAATGTATATCCCGGCAGTGTGGTGACGCCGGCGCAGGCTACGCCGATGACCACGATTGCCCAGCTCGATCCGATCAGCGTCAGCTTCAGCATTGCCGAACAATCATTGCCGCAGCTGTTTGCCGCCCGCGCGCAACACCGCCTCAAGGTCAGCGCCACACTGGCGGGGCAGACGGGTGATGCCGCCGCGCCGCTACAGGGCGAGCTGAGCTTTATCGACAACGTGGTCGACAGCCGCAGCGGCACCATTCGTCTGAAAGCCCGCTTCGACAATGCCGCCGGCCGGCTGTGGCCGGGCATGTACGTCAATCTCAGGCTGCAGGCCGGTGTGCTGAAGCAGGCCTTGCTGTTGCCCGTGGGGGCGTTGCAGAGCGGCCCGGACGGCAAATTCGCCTTCGTCGTCGGGCCGGATAATCAGCTGCGTGCCCAGCCGCTGCAGCTGCTGGCAATCCGCAACGAGCAGGCAATGGTCAGCGGCCTGCCGGCTGGCACCCTGGTGGTGGCGGCCGGGGGCAGTAGCCTGCGTCCCGGCGACAGAATCAAGCCGAAGTTTGTTGGCGACCAAGCCGCCGGCCAGGCCGGAGCCAGGCCATGACCAACCTGCCGGCGCTGTGTATCCGCCGTCCGGTGATGACGATCCTGCTCAGCCTGGCGATCGTGATTGCCGGCATCGTTGCCTACGGCCGGTTGCCGATTGCCGCGCTGCCGAGCTACAACTCGCCCACCATCAACGTCAGTGCCACCTTGCCCGGCGCCAGCCCGGACACCATGGCCTCGTCGGTGGCCACGCCACTGGAGCGGCAGTTTTCCACCATTGCCGGGGTCAAGGTAATCAGCTCGACCAGCACCCGTGGCAGCACCTCGGTGACGCTGGAATTCGACGAAAGCCGCGATATCGACGCCGCAGCAGTCGATGTGCAGGCCGCCCTGCTGCGCGCGCAGCGCAACCTGCCGGTGGAGATGACCACGCCGCCGTCGTACCGCAAGGTCAACCCGGCCGATTCGCCGGTGTTGTTCCTCTCGCTCGAATCGCCGTCGCTGGCGCTGTCGGACCTGCACGATTACGCCGACAACTGGATTCTGCCCAACCTCGCCACCTTGCCCGGCGTGGCGCAGGTCAATATCAACGGCCCCAAGCGTTACGCGGTGCGCATCCGCGTCAACCCGCAACTGCTGGCGGCGCGTGATCTGACGCTGGACGAGCTGGCGCAGGCTGTGCGTGCCGCCAACGGCAACTCGCCGGTGGGCGTGATCGAAGGCAAATCGCAGACGCTGACGGTGGAAGCCAACCGCCAGCTGCGCAACGCCGCCGAGTTCGGCCGGCTGATCGTCGCCAGCCGCGATGGCGCACCGGTGCGGCTGAACGAGCTGGCCAGCGTCGAGGATAGCGTCGAAAACCTGCGCATCGGCAGCTGGGTCGATGGCCGCCGCGCGATTGTGCTGTCGGTGCTGCGCCAGCCGGATGCCAATACCGTCGCGGTGGTCGATGCGGTCAAGGCCGCCTTGCCACGGCTGAGCGCGCAACTGCCGGCCTCGGTGCGACTGGAGCCGATGAACGACCGCTCCGGCTCGGTGCGCGAAGCGCTGCACGATGTGAAGCTGACGCTGGCGCTGACCATCGCACTGGTGCTGCTGGTGATGCTGCTGTTCCTGCGCCGGCTGATGGCAACGGTGATCCCGTCGCTGTCCTTGCCGCTGTCGCTGCTTGGCACGCTGGCGCTGATGTACTGGATGGGTTACAGCCTCGACAACATCTCGCTGCTCGGCATCACGCTGGCGGTGGGGCTGGTGGTGGACGATGCCATCGTGGTACTGGAAAACATCGTGCGCCACATCGAGCAGGGCCAGACACCGCTGCAGGCGGCGCTGAGCGGCTCGAAGGAAATCGCCTTCACCATTGTTTCGATCTCGATTTCGCTGGTGGCGGTGTTCATCCCGATTTTTTTCATGCAGGGCGTGATCGGGCTGATGTTCCACGAATTTGCCGTGGTGGTGTCGCTGGCGATCCTGGTATCGGCGCTGGTATCGCTGACGCTGATCCCGATGCTGGCCGCGCGCCTGCTGCCACCGCACCAGGCCGCCGAACACAAGCCGGGCGGGGTGCTCGGCCTGTTCGAACGCGCTTTCGACGCGCTGCTGGATGCCTATCGCCGCAGCCTTGACTGGAGCCTGCGCCATCGCCCGCTGATGCTGCTGGCCGCGCTGTCGACGCTGCTGCTCACTGTCTGGCTGTTCAATGCCATGCCGAAAGGCTTTTTCCCCGAAGAAGACACCGGCCAGGTCAACGCCACCATGGAGGCGCGGCAGGACATCCCCTATGCCGAGCTGGTGAAACTCGATCTGCAGCTGCTGCAGATCCTGCGACGCAACCCGAATGTGGCCAGGGTGACCACCACCGTTGGCCTTGGCGGGCCAAACAACACCAGCAACACCGGCCGGCTGTTCATCACCCTCAAGCCGCGCGGCGAGCGGGCCAGGCTGCCGCAGGTGCTGGAAAGTCTGCGCCAGGATGCCAAGGCCGTGCCCGGTGTGGCGGTGTATCTGAACCCGGTGCAGAACCTGCGCCTCGGCGGTCGCGCCAGCAAGAGCCGCTACCAGTATGTGTTGCAAAGCATCCAGTCAGATCAGCTGTACCAGTGGTCGGAACAATTGACGCGCGCCATGCGCGATGACCCGCTGTTCCGCGACGTAACCAGCGATTCGCAACAGGGCGGGCTGCAGGCCGAGCTGCGCATCGACCGCGACAAGGCCAACCTGCTCGGCGTGCAGATCCAGGATATCCGCAGCGCCTTGTATTCGGCCTACGGCGAACGGCAGATTTCCACCATCTACACCAGCAGCAGCGATTACCCGGTATTGCTGGAAGTGGACGAGCGCTACAAACGCAATGAATTCGATCTCGGCCTGTTACAGGTGCGCAGCAAGGCCGGCCAGCTGGTGCCGCTCGACGCCATCGCCGGCTTCGATCGCAGCGCCGGCCCGAGTGCGGTCAACCACCAGGGCCAGCTGCAGGCGATCACGCTGTCGTTCAACCTGGCGCCGGGCGTGCCGCTGGGCACCGCTGCCAAACGCATCAAGCAGCTGCAACAGCGGATCGGCCTGCCGGCCAGCATCGTCACCAGCTACGCCGGTGACGCCGCCGCTTTTCAGGAGACACAAACCAGCCAGCTGGCGCTGATCGGCATCGCTATCGCGGTGATCTACCTGTTGCTCGGCGTGTTGTATGAAAGTTTCATCCACCCGCTGACCATCCTCGCCGGCCTGCCGTCGGCCGCCGTCGGCGCGCTGCTCACACTGCTGCTGTTCGGCCAGGAACTGACCATCATTGCCGCCATTGGCGTGTTGATGCTGGTCGGCATCGTCAAGAAAAACGCCATCATGATGATCGACTTCGCCATCGAAGCCCGCCAGCAGCCCGGCATCAGCGCGCAGCAGGCGATCCGCGAAGCCGCGCTGGTGCGCTTCCGCCCGATCATGATGACCACGCTGGCGGCGATGATGGGCGCACTGCCGATTGCACTGGGATTGGGAGCGGGGGCGGAACTGCGCCAGCCGCTGGGGCTGGCGGTGGTCGGCGGGCTGATTTTCTCGCAGCTGGTCACGCTGTACATCACCCCGGCGCTGTATCTGTATTTCGACCGGTTTGATCGCTCGCAGCGGAATTGAGTGATGGCCTGCAGGCCGCTCTGGTATTGCCTTGCAAGCCAGGCTGCAGGCCAATACCAGAGCGGGCTGCAGGGCAAGGGAAGGTACGGAGTCGGAATGAGAATGGGGAGCAGGCCTTAAAGCCTGCTCCCCATTGTTTTGCCTGCGCAGTCTGGATTAACGCGGCAGGTTGGTCGAGCCCATCAGGAACGCGTCAACTTCGCGTGCGCACTGGCGGCCTTCGCGGATCGCCCATACCACCAGCGACTGACCACGGCGCATATCGCCTGCGGCAAACACTTTTGCTACCGTCGTTGCGTAACAGCCTTCGCCATCGGTGGTGGCCTTGACGTTGTTGCGTGCATCCAGCTCCAGGCCTGCAGCCATCAGTTCTTCCAGCAGACCTTTCTTGGCTGGCGCAACAAAACCCATCGCCAGCAATACCAGATCCGCTTTCAGCTCAAACTCGCTGTCCGCCACTTCGCTCATGCGGCCATCTTTCCATTCAACACGCACGGCTTTCAGTGCCTTGACCTTGCCGTTTTCACCAATCAGCTCTTTGGTGGCAACTGCGAAATCGCGGCTACAGCCTTCTTCGTGCGAGGAAGAGGTGCGCAGCTTGAGCGGCCAGTAAGGCCAAGTCAGCGGCTTGTTTTCTTCTTCCGGCGGTTGCGGCATCAGTTCAA
>JAUPTR010000033.1 GCA_030917985.1 Pseudomonadota bacterium
GCCAGCTGTTCCAGTTGTCTGGCAGTGCTGGCATTGCTGTTGGCCGCCGCATTGTTTTCGTCGGTCATCTGCGCCACTTGCTCTACATGGCGCGAGATATCGGCGCTGGCAATGCTCTGCTCCTTGAGTGCTGCCGAGATGTCTGACACGGCCGTACCGATTTGCTGCGCACCACTCTGGATTTCGCGAATCGCATCGCCGGCCTGATTGGCAAGACTCACGCCCTGATTCACCCTTTCCACGCCAACCTGCATGCTGGCAACCGCATCGCGGGTGCCGCTCTGGATATTGTGGATCATGCTGTTGATCTGCTGCGTGGCGACTGCGGTGCGTTCTGCCAGTTTGCGCACCTCGTCGGCCACCACCGAAAAGCCACGCCCCTGCTCGCCGGCCCGTGCGGCTTCAATCGCGGCATTCAGTGCCAGCAGATTGGTCTGATCGGCAATTTCCTTGATTGCCAGCACAATCGATACGATCTTGTCCGACTGCTGCCCGAGATCGGTGATGATCTGCGACGATTGATGCACGGTGTCGGCAATGCTGTGCATATCCTGAACCACACTCAGGATCACCTCACCTCCACGCGTTGCCAGATGCTGATTGCTGCTGGAAAAATCGCGCGCCTCACCGGAGTGATCAGCGACCTGATCGATGCTGACCGTCATTTCTTCAACCGCCGAGGCCATGGCCGACGCGGCTTCACTCTGTCGACCGGCATTGCCGGCCACCTGCAGCGAGGTGCTGGCCAGGGTTGCCGCCAGCCCAAGCACCTGATGCGCGCTATTGCTGGCGTTGGCCACACTCTGGCGCACACTGCTGATCAGGCGGTTGAACGCTTCGGCCACATGCGCCACCTCATCCTTGCCATTCACGGCGAGCTGGCGCGTCAGATCCTTGTTGCGCTCGATTTCGACCATGGAATCGCGCAGGGCATTAATCGGGTTGATGATGCTGGCGGCCATCCACCCGGCCAGGCCCAGCATGGCCAGCAACAGTAACAGGCTGAGCGCACCGTTCAGCCACATGGCCCGCTGTGCCTGCTGCGCCAGCGTGCTGGCGATGGTTTTGATCTGTTGCGCCAACATGGCCTCAACCGAGCGCATGTCATTGATCTTTTGGGTGATGGCCTTGAACCATTCGGTAGGTTCAATTCCAAACTGCCCGGTGGCCACATTGTCGATCACGCTTTTACGCATCGCTTCAACGGCTTGCGTGGCTGTGTTGCTGTTGTTTGCCTGGTAGAGCGCCAGAATGTCGTCACCCATATAACCCTTGAATGTCGACAGATAGGCCTGTTGCGCGGCCATATGGCCAATGAAATCACGGTATTGGCCCGCTTCGATGGCATCGGCAGTGAATACCGGCACCATCAGCGCCCGCTCCTGGCCGGTGCGTTCTTTGGCTTGCAAAAACGCCAGGTAGCCGGTCATGCGTTTGATCAGCGTCAGATTGCCGGTTTGTTCGGTGATGGCAGGAATATTGTCGAGCAGGGTGGCAATGCTGCGGGTGAAGTAGGCGGCGGCCTCAGGCGCCGGAATCGTAAGCCCCGATGCCGCCGCACGGGTTTCCGGCAACTGTTGCAATGCCTTGAATGTGGCTTGCAGCGTCAGCTGCAACTTATCAGGCATGCCTTGTTGCTGCGCTTGTGCAAACAAGGCTTGTAGTGCCTGCAGTTGCTTGTCGGTATTGGCGCGATAAGTTGGCAGATCGGTAGCGAATTTGGCCCCTTTTGACTGCACAAAACCGGCGGTGGCACCGAGTTCAATCTGCAGGTTATGTGTCAGGTCACCCAGCGCGATTGCCACATCCATCAGTGATTCAGTGCTGGCCAGGCTTTGCCACTCGGCATGGGCATGACGTACGTTCTGCAGCGTGTAGCCAATCACGCTCAATAATGGAATCAATAGCAGCAGGGCAATTTTGGCAGCGATGCGCAGGTTTTTCATGATTTGGGTATCTATGTTAGTAAATGCTAATGGATTGCGGATAGTAGGGCTGGTTGGCGTTACCAACCTTGATCAGCGACAAGTGAACACATTCGGAGCGTCGTGATAAACGGAACATGCCGCTTAACAATAGAACAAATCGGCAAAACTGCCGTTACAGAATCGGCAGATGTACGCCGACGTCAGTTTGAACAGGCCGGCAATAACAATTGCTGCCGGCTTTCAAAATAGCGCGCCTGGCCGCTAAGCGGGTCGATAAAGGCAATCGATTTCGCCAGCAGCTGCAAGGGGCGGGTGAAATCGTCGTCGCCGCAGGCGCGCGCGGTGGGGTAGAGGCTGTCGTTGAGTATCGGAATGCCCAGCGCCGCCAGGTGTACCCGCAACTGGTGTTTGCGCCCGCTCACCGGCTGCAGCAGATATTGGCCAACTTGCCCGCTGTGTGCCTGCAACTCGATCCGGGTTTCGGCATTCGCTTCACCCGGCACTTCGCAGCTGCGAAAGAACTGGGCGTCGTCTTCAATGCGGCTGCGACGGATCAGCGGCCATTGGGCATCTGGCAACAAGCCCGCCAGTGCCTGGTATTGCTTGCGCATCTCACGGCTCTGGAACAGCGCCTGATAGGCGCCACGGCTGGCCGGGTTGAGCGAAAAAATGATCACGCCGGCGGTTTCGCGATCCAGCCGATGGATCGGTGTCAGCTGTTCCAGCCCGGTGGCCTGTTTCAGACGCACCAGCAAGGTTTGCCGCAAAAAGCGCCCGGATGGAATCACCGGCAGAAAGTGTGGCTTGTCGGCCACCAGAATGTGCTGGTCGCGGTAGAGAATGTTTTCGCGAAAGGGAATGTCCGCTTCGTGTTCCAGCTCGCGGTAGTAGTAGATGCACTTGCCGCGAATAAAAGGGCTATCCGGCTGCTGGCGCTGGCCATCGCCCGCTACCACCTCGCCGCGCGCCATGCGGCTGATCCAGATTGCGGCGCCCACATCCGGAAACCGCTGCAGCAGAAAATCCAGCAGCGTTGGCCAGTGCCCTTGCGGCAGCCAGACATAGCTGGGGCTCACGCCATCGCGCATCGGGAGTGGGGCGGACAAGGGTAGAGTTCCTGATCGCTGTTTGGAAGCCTGAATTGTACCTGCTCTGCAGGCCGCATCCGTATTGCCTTGCAGGCAAGGCTGCAGACCAATGCCAGAGCGGGCTGCATGGCCATGGGTATAAAGCCATGCCAACACAGCCTGCTTGTGGCAAACTCGCGGCTTTGCATTTGCCGGTAAATCCCGTGTTGCCTTACGAGTTGTTGGTTGGCTTGCGTTATACCCGTGCCAAGCGCCGCAATCACTTCATTTCCTTCATTTCTCTCGCTTCGATGATTGGCATCGCGCTGGGCGTGATGGCGCTGATTGTGGTGTTGTCGGTGATGAACGGTTTCCAGAAAGACATCCGTGCACGCATTCTCGGCGTGGCGTCACATATCCAGATCAGTGGCGCCAACGAGCGGCTGGCCAACTGGCAGGATGTGGCGGCGCAGGCCATGAAGTTTCCCGATGTACGCGCCTCGGCGCCCTTCGTGAATGGCCAGGGGCTGCTGACGTTTGATTCGGCGGTGAAGGGCGTGCTGATTCGGGGTATTGATCCGCAGCAGGAGCAGAACGTCGCCGACATCCATAAACACATGATGGGTGGCCGGCTTTCGGAGTTGCGTGCCGGCGAATTCGGCATTGTGCTTGGTGCGGTGCTGGCGCGTGAGCTGGGCGTGGGGCTGGGCGATAAGGTAACGCTGATCACGCCGCAGGGGCAGGTGACGCCGGCGGGCATGATGCCGCGCCTGAAGCAGTTTCGCGTGGTCGGCGTGTTCCGCATCGATATGCACGAATATGATTCCGGGCTGGCGCTGATCCAGGTGAACGACGCGCAGCGCCTGTTCCGCCTGGGTGATGATGTCAGCGGCCTTCGTTTGCGTCTGAGCGATGTGATGCTGGCGCCCAAGGTTAAACACGATCTGATTTACGGCCTGCGCGCCGATGCCTTTGTCTCGGACTGGACTCAGCAACACGCCAATTATTTCCGCGCCGTGCAGATCGAAAAACGCATGATGTTCATCATCCTGACGCTGATCATCGCCGTGGCGGCATTCAATCTGGTGTCGACACTGGTGATGACGGTGACCGACAAGACTGCCGATATCGCCATCCTGCGTACACTCGGCGCGTCGCCCGGCAGCATTTTGAAAATCTTTGTGGTGCAGGGCGCGCTGATCGGCTTTATCGGTACCGCGCTGGGGGTGATCAGCGGGGTGGTGGTGGCGTTGAATATCGACGTTATCGTGCCGGCAATCGAGCGCGTGATCGGCACGCAGATTCTGTCCGGAGAGGTGTATATGCTCACCGAGCTACCGTCCGACCTGCAATGGGCTGACGTGAGCAGCATCGGCCTGGTGTCACTGGTGCTGAGCCTGCTGGCCACCTTGTATCCAAGCTGGCGTGCCGCCAAGGTCAACCCGGCGGAGGCATTGCGTTATGAGTGATCTGATTCTGTGTGGCCGTGGCATCACCAAACGTTTCGAGCAGGGCAAGCTGAGCGTGGATGTGTTGCGTGGCATTGATCTGGACGTGGCGCGTGGCGAGACGGTTGCCATCATCGGCGCCTCCGGTTCTGGTAAAAGTACGCTGTTGCAAGTGCTGGGCGGGCTGGATAAACCGAGCAGCGGTTCGGTGACCCTGCTGGGTGACGATCTGGCCGGGCTGGATGAAAAACGCCGCGGTGAAATACGTAATCGCAAGCTGGGCTTTGTGTACCAGTTTCATCACTTGCTGCCGGAATTTACTGCGCAGGAAAACGTCGCCCTGCCGCTGCTGATTGCACGCCAGGACAAAGCCACTGCCCACGCTGCGGCAGCGGCGATGCTGGAAAAGGTCGGCCTGGGCCATCGCCTGCAGCACAAACCAGGCGAATTGTCTGGCGGCGAGCGCCAGCGTGCGGCGATTGCCCGTGCGCTGGTCACCAATCCGGCCTGCGTGCTGGCCGACGAACCGACCGGCAACCTCGACCGGCATACCGCACACGAGGTTTACGCGCTGATGCTGCAATTGCAGGCCACGCTGGGCACCGCCTTGCTGATCGTCACCCACGATCCGGAACTGGCGGCACGCGCCAACCGCGTTGTCACCATGCGGGACGGCCAGCTGGTTTGATTTGCCACGGAACGACGCGGCGCTTTCGGTTAAAATACGCGTTTTTGCTCTGGATCATCAGCCAATGACCGTTCGTACCCGTTTTGCCCCCAGCCCGACCGGCTATCTGCACATTGGTGGCGTGCGCACCGCCTTGTTCTCCTGGGCTTATGCCCGCAAGCATGGCGGCACCTTCATTCTGCGTATCGAAGACACAGATCTGGAGCGCTCCACCCCGGAATCGGTGCAGGCGATTCTCGACGGCATGCACTGGGTGGGGCTGGATTACGACGAAGGCCCGTTTTACCAGATGCAGCGTATGGATCGTTATAAAGAAGTGATCCAGCAGATGCTTGCCAGCGGCCAGGCATATTATTGCTACACCAGCAAGGAAGAGCTGGACGCGATGCGCGCGGAAATGGAAGCGCGTGGCGAAAAGCCGCGTTACGACCGTCGCTGGCGCCCGGAAGACGGCAAAACCTTGCCGGCCGTGCCAGATGGCATCCAGCCGGTGGTGCGTTTCCGCAACCCGATTGGCGGCGTGGTGGCCTGGGACGACCAGGTCAAGGGCCGTATCGAGATCAGCAACGACGAGCTGGATGACCTGATCATCGCCCGTGGCGATGGCACCCCGACCTACAACTTCTGTGTGGTGGTAGATGACTGGGATATGGGTATCACCCACGTCATCCGTGGTGATGACCACGTCAACAACACCCCGCGCCAGATCAATATCCTCGCCGCACTCGGTGCGCCGCTGCCGACTTATGCGCACCTGCCGATGATCCTGCGTGAAGATGGCCAGAAAATGTCCAAGCGCCGCGATCCGGTCAGCGTGGTCGACTATGCCGGCATGGGTTTCCTGCCGGAAGCGATGCTCAATTATCTGGCACGTCTCGGCTGGGGCCATGGTGATGCCGAATTGTTCGAAATGGGCGAGTTTGTTGAGTGGTTCTCGCTGGAAGCAGTCAGCCCGTCGCCGGCACGTTTTAACAAAGACAAGCTGCTGTGGCTGAACCAGCAACATATCAAGGCGGCAGACAATCAGCGTCTGACCGAGTTGATTACTCATTGGATGGCCGAACGTGAGTGTGATGTGAGCAAAGGCCCGCAACTGGCGGATGTGATTGCGTTGGTCAAGGAGCGCGTATCGACGCTGGTGGAACTGGCCGATGCCTGTGTCTATTTCTATCGCCAACTGCACCCGCACGACGATGTGCGGGCGCAGCATATGACCGAAGCCTCGCTGGCGCTGATGAAAACCTTGCGTGCGCAATTGGCCGGCTGTGACTGGACGACCGAGGCCATCGGCGCCCTGATCAAGGCATTCTGCAAAGAGCAGGGCGTGAAGATGGGGCAGGTGGGCATGCCAGTCCGCGCGCTGGTCTGTGGCACGACCCAGACACCATCGGTGGATGCCACGCTGGCGCTGATCGGCAAGGACGAAACCTTGCGCCGCATGGATCAATATCTGATCTGATTTGTCGTTACGTAACAAAAAAAACGGCGCTTGTGGCGCCGTTTTTTTATTTCCTGGCTTGGGGCTCAGGCCGCATTCAGCGACAGCGCGCTGGATAACAATTTGGCCGTGATATCCACAATCGGGATCACCCGTTCGTAAGCCATGCGTGTCGGGCCAATCACGCCAACGGTGCCTACAATCTGGCCGTTTACCTGATACGGTGCGGTAACCATCGAACATTCGTCGAGTGGCATCACGCCTGACTCTCCACCGATAAAAATTTTTACACCTTGTGCCTGGCGGCTGATTTCCAGCAGCTTGAGCATGTCGGTTTTCTCTTCAAACAAGCCAAACAACTTGCGCAGGCTCTGCACATTGCTGGAAAAGTCCTCAATATCCAGCAGATTGCGTTCACCCGCCACTACAAACGGGCTGCTTTGCGTCAGCGAAGCGTTGCCAAGCGTCAAGGCAGCCTCCATCAGCTTGCCGATATCCTGCTGCAGATCGCGCAATTCGGCACGCAGCGACAGGGTGACTTCGTCCAGTGCCCGACCGGCATAATGCTGGTTGAAGAAGTTGCTGGCGATCAGCAGTTCGTTCTGGCCGTAATTGCGGTCAGTCTGCAACATGCGGTTCTGCACGTCGCCATCCGGTGTCACCATGATCAGCAATACCCGGCGCTCGCCCAGCGGAATGAATTCGATGTGGTGAAACACATTGCTCTGGCGCGGGTTCATCACCACGCCGGCAAAGCTGGTCAGATCCGACAGTAACTGCGACGCCGAGCTGATCAGGCGCTGCGGGTTATCCGGATGCAAGTGATCTTCGAGTTGCAGCACCTCACCCGATTCGAGTGGTTTTACCGTTAATAATGTATCAACAAAAAACCGGTACCCTTTAGGTGTCGGAATGCGTCCGGCAGAGGTATGCGGGCTGGTGATGAAGCCCATTTCCTCGAGGTCTGCCATTACATTGCGGATGCTGGCTGCCGACAGGTCAAGTCCCGAGAATTTCGACAGTGTACGCGAGCCGACCGGCTGGCCGTCTTCGATATAACGTTCGACCAGGGTTTTGAGCAGGATTTGAGAGCGTTCGTTAAGCATGGAATCATTTTACACAAGCGCCGGATATATTCGAGGGGCGAATGTCATTCTGCCTGTGTGTGTTGATATTCAAGTGACTGAGCAGCAAAGACAATTCGCCATTAAACAGTGAGGCCTCGTCGCCACTGAAATGGCGTTGCTAGTCCGTTGACATATTGGAGCATAGAGTCTAAACTCTATCCCAGTTGTAGGAGTGCGGCGTAATGACTATATCTACAAACATCACCCGCCGCATGTGTAGTGAGGAGACCCCGTGACACTGAGCCGATTGGCACTGATACTGATTTTGAGCACCCAGGCCTATACCGCTTCCGCCGGTATTCTTGGTTGCAATGAGGAAGTTGATGTTGCCGGGCAGGGACGCCAGGCGCAAATCCAGATCAAGGATCCGTCTGTGTTGTCGCCTGTTGAGGCCACGGTGGGTGCAGAAGAAGACAATGCTTTTGCGCCATCCGTGTTTAACACAGTGAAGCGGTATATGGGGATTAAAGCCCCGGTACATAATAATGTCGCGTCAGACAGCGCGAGTCTTGCTGTGCGGCCGGGCCCCGAGGGTCCGGCCGACAGTAAATTGGCTGGTATCGCCAGCGTGTTCTCCAAAAATATTTCCGAACTGGCGGATGTGGCGGTCAGCGCCGGGCAGGTTACGCTTGGTAAAATCGCACCGGTTATCGGCCTTGACCTGAACAAACCCGCACCCAAGCAAGGTGGGGTAAGCCTGGTTGCCGATGTCGGAATGCGGCGGCAGGGTAGCAACGATGCCATTTCATTCTCCGGCAGCAATCAGATGCTGAACGCAAAACTTGAACAAGAGCGTGAGCAGGAGCGCATTCAGCAGGTGCTGGCTGCGCCTAGCAGCAGCATCAAATGGGAGCCATCGGCTTCACTCGGTTTGTCCTATCGCTTTGAATGATGCCGGCAGTCTGCCTGGCTTGAGGCCGATCTGCCCGTGGCAGCCTTATCGTTTGAAGGCTCTGCTTTCGGTTTAATGCAAAAACAGCCGGCTTGACCGGCTGTTTGCTTATTGGCCCGGGTTTCCGTTCAGTCCCTTGGGCAGGGAAAACACCACATTTTCTTCCACCCCCTGCAGTTCTTCCACTTTCTCTGCGCCAAACGACTGGATACGTGAGATCACCTGCCGCACCAGCACATCCGGCGCAGATGCACCAGCGGTGACGCCAACGTGGCGGGTGCCGTCAAACCAGAATTGTTGCAGCTGATCGGCATTGTCCACCATAAAGGCTTTACGGCCGAGGTTTTCGGCCACTTCACGCAGGCGGTTGGAATTGGAGCTGTTGGGCGAGCCGACAACTATCACCACCTCGGCTTCGGACGAGAGCTTTTTGACCGCATCCTGCCGATTTTGCGTTGCGTAACAGATATCATCCTTCTTCGGGCCAACAATTGCCGGGAATTTCTGCTTCAGTGAGTTAACCACGGCAGCTGCATCGTCCACCGAGAGCGTGGTTTGCGTCACGTACGCCAGCTTGTCGGCTGCCTTGACTTCCAGCCGGGCAACATCTTCCAGCGTTTCCACCAGATACATGCCGCCATCGGCCTGGCCCATGGTGCCTTCGACTTCCGGGTGCCCCTTGTGACCGATCATGACGATTTCGTAGCCGGATTCGCGCATCTTGCGTACTTCGACATGCACCTTGGTCACCAGCGGGCAGGTGGCGTCGAATACCTTCAGGCCACGCGCTTCGGCTTCCTGCCGCACGGCCTGAGATACGCCGTGGGCGCTGAAAATCAGCGTACTGCCTGTCGGCACTTCATCAAGGTCTTCGATGAAAATTGCGCCTTTGCGTTTCAGATCTTCAACCACGAATTTGTTGTGTACCACTTCGTGGCGCACATAAATCGGCGCGCCAAACTGCTGCAACGCACGTTCAACAATGGCAATGGCTCGGTCGACACCGGCACAGAAGCCACGCGGATTGGCGAGAATGACTTGCATCATGGGTTTCCTTGGCTCAACTCGCCGGGCTGGATTCGGGTTGTTTTTTCATGCTGTCGAGCACCATCAGCACCGCGCCAACGGTAATCGCACTGTCGGCGATGTTGAATGCCGGCCAGTAATAGGTGCTGTAAAACACTTGAATGAAATCGACGACATGACCATAAGCAATGCGGTCGATCAGGTTGCCCAGTGCGCCGCCCAGGATCAGGCTCAGCGACAGGCTCATCAGCCTGTTCTGGTGATGTTTGCGCAATACCCAGATGATGCCGACCGACGCCACCACCGCAATTGTGCTGAAAAACAGTCGCTGCCAGCCACCGGCATTGGCCAGCAGGCTGAACGCTGCGCCCTTGTTGTACGCCAGCACGATATTGAACGACGGCATCACCGGGATCACCTGGCCGTAAAACATCGTGTTGTCGACGATCAGTTTGGTGATCTGGTCCAGCACGATGATAACGGCCGCCAGCAGCAGCCAGTTGTTGAAACTTGGTTTAAGCATGATGGCGCGACTCACCTTCACCATAAAGATTGCTGACGCAACGGCCACACAGGCCGGTGTGTCCGGCGTGGCTGCTGACGTCGGCACGGTAGTGCCAGCAGCGCTCGCATTTTTCGTAGGCGCTCGGCACTACGTTGACCTGCAGGCTGTCGCCAACCTGTAACGATGCCGCCGAGGTGATCATCACGAAACGCAGGTCGTCGCCCAGAGCCTGAAGTACGGCGGCAACGTCGGCCGGGGCCGTGATGACGATTTCAGCCTGTAGCGACGAACCGATGGCACCGGATACCCGTACCTCTTCGATGGCCTTCTGCACGTTCGACCGGACTTCACGCAGTGTGTTCCAGCGCGCCTGCAAGGCCTCGCCGTCGGCCACTGCGGGGAGATCATGCCAGGTGTGCAGGAATAAGCTGTCTTCCTGGTTGCCGCTGAGCCAGCCAAATGCCTCTTCGGCGGTAAACGACAGGATCGGCGCCAGCAGTTGCACCAGGCTGAGGGTGATGTGATGCAGCGCGGTTTGTGCCGAGCGGCGTGCGGCTGAATCGACACCAGTGGTATAGAGGCGATCCTTGAGGATATCGAAGATCGGAAGAGCACAC
>JAUPTR010000247.1 GCA_030917985.1 Pseudomonadota bacterium
ACAAAGCTTTCGGCCTTGTCGAGAATCTGGGTCAGAATCGGCTCCGGCAGGCCTTCGACCGTCAGCAGATGCTGCAGCTCGCCGTGCGAATTGAGTTGCGGGTGATGGAGTGCCATCTTCTCATCCAGCTAGGAGTTAACAGAAAATTCATCCGGCGCATCGTGGGCGATGCTCTGGGCCGGTGAATCGAAGAATTGTTGCAGTATCTGCTGCGCGGCCACCTGATCCAGTGCCGGCTTGCGCTTCCTGGCACGCAATCCGGTTTCCGCCAGCATGCTGTCGGCCTGGGCCGAGCTCAAACGTTCATCCATCAGCCGCACCGGCAAACCAAAACGGCCATGCAGCCGATTGGCAAACTTGCGCGCCAAACGTGTCATGTCGTGAGCCTGACCATCCAGATGCGCGGGCAAGCCCGTCAGCAGCAATACCGGCGTCCATTCGCGCAGCAATTTTTCGATTGCGGCGAATTTTACGTCATTGGCTTCGCCACTGATGGTTTGCAAAGGCGTGGCCAGTTTTACCGAAAAATCACCCACGGCAACACCGATACGCTTTTCGCCATAATCGAAACACAGCACCGAGCCGCGCTCGGGCAGAACAAGAACATCAGGCATGCCCGGCTTCACCGGAAAGATTACCCGGATCAAAACCAAGCATGTGCATGGCGGCGTCGTAACGCAGCTCCGGCGCCATCCCAAAAATGATATCCGGCGAGGCTTCAACCGTAAGCCAGGCGTTCTGGGCAATTTCGTTTTCCAGCTGGCCGGCTTCCCAGCCAGCGTAGCCGAGTGTCACCATCATTTTGTCCGGACCGCGACCTTCGCCAACAGCCACCAGAATATCCTTGGATGTCGTCAGGCCAAAAATATCGTTCATCGCCAGTGTCGACTGCCATTCACCGAGCGGCTGATGCAGCACAAAGCCCCGATCCATCTGCACCGGGCCGCCAAAATAGACCGGCAGGTCGGCAATGTCTTCGTGATGCAATTCGACGCCGATCTGTTCGAACAAACCGGCCATGGTCAACTCAATCGGGCGATTAACGACAATGCCCAACGCACCATTTTCGTTGTGATCGCAGATATAGGTCAGTGATTTGGCAAAATAGGGGTCTGCCATGTTCGGCATGGCAATCAGAAAATGGTTGGTAAGGTTTACACTTTGCATCCGACTATTATTGCACAACCCGGTTTTCACCCCAACTGATGGAAGCGGCCAGCCGACAATGAATTCGCCACGCAAATCCTATGAAAAATCGCTGCTCTGGTTTCGCCGCGACTTGCGCGACTTCGACCATGCAGCACTGTTCCATGCGCTCAAATACAGCAGGCAGGTGTTTTGCGTTTTTGTGTTTGACCGGGAGATTCTCGACACCCTGCCCCGCCAGGACCGGCGAGTGGAATTTCTGCTGGGCACTGTGGCGCAATTACAAACGGCACTGCGCCAACATGGCGGAGAACTGCTGGTCGTTCACGATGTAGCACGTGAACGGATACCACTACTGGCAAAGCAATTGCAGGTGGCGGCCGTTTTTTGCAATCGCGACTACGAGCCAGCCGCGATTGCCCGCGATGCGGCGGTAGCCGGGCAATTGCAGCAAACAGGCATCGACTTCCTTCAATACAAGGATCAGGTGATTTTTGAACAGGACGAAGTGCTGACGCAGGCCAACAAGCCTTTCTCCGTATTCACGCCCTACAAAAATGCCTGGCTGAAGAAAATCACCGCGTTTCACGTGAAACCTTACCCCGTCGACCGTTATGCACACGCACTGGCTTCGACTCCGGCACAGCCATTGCCCACGCTGGCACAACTGGGCTTTGAAGCCAGCAATTTGCAGCAATTGAACATTACGCCCGGCATGAGCGGCGCCAGCCAGCTGTTACAAGACTTTCTGCCGCGCATCGGGCTCTATCATCAAAGCCGCGATTTTCCGGGGGTAAAAGGTGTCTCTTATCTGTCAGTGCATCTGCGCTTTGGCACCACTTCCATCCGCCATCTCGCGGCCCAAGCGTGGAGCGGCACCCAGCCAGCGGCCGGGGCGGGCCATGATTGCTGGTTGAACGAACTGATCTGGCGCGACTTTTATCAGCAGATTCTCTGGCACTTTCCCCATGTGGTTGGCCACAGCTTCAAGGCGGATTACGCCAATCTGGCATTTCCCAACGACCGCGCGCGCTTCGCCGCCTGGTGCGAAGCGCGTACCGGCTATCCGATCGTGGATGCGGCGATGCATCAGCTCAACCATTCCGGTTATATGCACAACCGGCTGCGCATGATTGTTGCCTCGTTTCTGGTCAAGGATCTGCTGATCGACTGGCGCTGGGGCGAAGCCTATTTCGCCGAAAAACTGCTGGATTTCGATTTATCCGCCAATAATGGTGGCTGGCAATGGGCGGCCTCAACCGGGTGCGACGCGCAGCCGTATTTCCGAATTTTCAACCCGATCACCCAGTCGGAAAAATTCGACCCCAAAGGCAGCTTCATTCGTCGTTATCTGCCGGAACTGGCCAGGTTGCCGGATCGTTATCTGCATGCACCGTGGTTGCTGCCGCCCTTGTTGCAGCAGCAACTTGATTTTGTGCCCGGCAAACATTATCCGCTACCGATCGTGGATCACGCAGTGGCTCGTGAACAGGCGCTGGCGCTGTTTCAGCGCAACAAGCCCAGCGACAAACAACTTTGATTTGGCGCAGCGGATAGTCAACAATGGATTACACAGACACCCACTATTCGATTTCGCACAATCCCGCACGAAAGCAGAAATGAAAGCCCTGATTGTTGAGCCGTCACGTTTCTTTGCCTCTGTTCTCAGCAGCATGCTACTGA
>JAUPTR010000248.1 GCA_030917985.1 Pseudomonadota bacterium
ACAGGCGACGTGTTGCAGGATCTGCGGCAGTGCCGGCAGTAGGGCTGCCAGCAGCGGCGATGACGCCAGCTCGGCGACGTTACATGCGGCGCCAAGCACAATCTGGCCATCGACCAGGGTGATCTGATCCAGGCTCGGGTCGATTTGGGTTAATGTCGTGGCTTGCCAAGTCGGCTGGTGCAATAGCAGATCGGTGCCGCCAGCCAGCAGCGGGCCATCGCTTGCGGTGGCCGTTGCGGGCGGCAGCTGCGCCAGTTGTGTTGTCATCTGCTGCAGATAGGCCGGCATAATCCCGGCCGCAATCAGCGCCGGCAGGCGTTGCGCCGGATCGGCCGGCAGCTGGGGCAACAAGCCATGCACTGTCGCGCCGGCGCGCAAAATGCCGGCGTAGCCGGTGCAACGGCACAGATTGCCATCCAGCGCGGTTTTCAGGCTGGCCTCATCCAGCGCCGGGCTGTTCAGCAGATGCGCGGTGAGGGCGATCACCACACCCGGTGTGCAATAACCACACTGAATCCCGCCGTGGTCGATCAACGCCTGTTGCAGCGGCGTTGGCTGCTCGCTCAGGCCTTCCACCGTCAGCAGGTGTTTGCCGTGCAGCGCCACCAGCGGCAGCAGGCAGCTGTTGAGGTGCTGATACACCAGCTGGCCACAGCCATCCACGTGGCCGAGCAACACGCCACAGGCACCACAATCGCCTTCCTGACAGCCGGGTTTGGCGGCAGTCAGCGCCTGGCGGCGCAGATAATCGAGCACGCGGGTGTGCGGTGGCAGATCGCAGTGTTGCAGCGTCTGGTTGAGGATAAAGGCAATACTCATGGCTGTAGTTCTACAAACTGGAAGGTGCGACCATCGAACAGGCCCTTGTCGCTGAGCTTGAGTTCCGGAATCACCAGCAGCGCCATGAACGAAAGCGTCATGAACGGCGCCCGCAGCGGGCTGCCGAGCGCCTTGGCGCAGTGATTGAGGTGACTGTATAGCTGCGCCACCAGATCACCTTCGGCGGTGCTCATCAGCCCTGCCACTGGTAGTGGCAGCAGCTCGGTGTTGCCATTGTCGCAAACGGCAATGCCGCCACCGCAGGCCACCAGCGCGTTGACTGCGGTAACCATGGCATCCAGATCGGCGCCAACGGCAACGATATTGTGCGAATCATGCGCCACGGTGGAGGCCAGCGCACCGCGTTTCAGGCCAAAGCCCTGGATAAACGCCAGCGCCGGTTGCGCCGGTCGGTAACGGTTCATCACCAGCAACAGCAGCAAATCCTGTTGCGGATCGGGCAGCCAGTGGCCGTGTTGCAGATGTGGCCGGCCGCGCAGTTCGTGGGTGATCAGCTCGCCGTCCAGCGCCTGAATCACCCGCACCGCGTCACTCACCGCCGACACCAGCAACTGCTCGCGGCGGATCGGCGCGGCGGCAAAATGGTTGATGGGCGAAAATTCGACCGCTGGCAGCAAAGTCTTGCCGTTTTGCGCCGCCAGCACGCCGCCCAGATAGGTGGCCAATACCTGAAACTGCTGCAGATCGCTGACGATGATTGCGTCAAAGGCATCACCCACCCGCAGTTGCCCCAGCGGCAGGCCGTAATGCTGCAAGGGGTTGCGGCAGGCTATCTGCAACACGTCGAACAGATCGTGCCCGAGTGCCACGGCGCGGGCCACCAGCTGGTTGATATGGTCGTGCGCCAGATCGTCCGGGTGTTTGTCGTCGCTGCAGAACATCAGCTGCGCCGCATGGGTGGCGATCAGCGGCTGCAGGGTATCGAAATTGCGTGCTGCCGAGCCTTCGCGGATCAGCACTTGCATGCCTGCTGCCAGCTTGTCGTGCGCTTCTTCCAGGCTGTAACACTCGTGATCGGTGCTGATGCCGGCAGCGGCATACGCCCGCGCGCCATCGCCTTTCAGCCCCGGTGCATGGCCGTCTACCGGCAGGCCGCGCTGTTTCGCTGCCGCCAGTTTCGCCAGCACTTGCGGGTCGCCATTCAGGACACCGGGGAAGTTCATCATCTCCGACAGATAACCAATCTGCGGCAAATCCAGCAGCCGCGCCACGGCGGCGGCATCGAGCACCGCGCCGGCGCTTTCAAACGGCGTGGCCGGCACGCAGGAGGGCGCGCCGAACAGGAAATGAAATGGTGACTGCGCGGCATTGTCGAGCATGAAGCGCACTCCGTGTTCACCCAGCACATTGGCGATTTCGTGCGGATCGCTGACGCTGGCGACGGTGCCGTGGCGCACCGCCAGCCGCGCAAATTCGCTTGGCACCAGCATCGAACTTTCGATGTGCACATGGGCATCCACAAAACCCGGCAGCAGGTAGGGCAGCGCCGGATCAGGCGCCGCGCCGCGCTGGATGGCAACAATCACGCCATCGCGCCATTCAACATCGGCGGCAACCATCTGCCGCGCGTCGAGGTCCACCAGATTGGCACGCAGGGTGCCGGATGTCAGGGGTTGGAATTGGCTCAAGATAGGACTCCTCCGGGTTTGCCGCCGATTGGCTGCAATGGCCCATCTGTATTTGTTTTGTCTTTGGATTGAGCATAGCACCGGGGAAGGCGGCGGGGTTTGAGCTGGCGCAGAAAATCTCGCCGGCAAGGCGCGCAAGCTGCGGTACAATCGCGCCCCTGTTTGTTTCGTAGCTATCTGAAACCATGGAATTTATACATTTGATCGCTGGTGGCGCCGCGATTGGCAGCGCCGCCGCCATCCTGATCGCGCTGAACGGCCGCATCGCCGGCATCAGCGGCATTTACAGCCATTTGCTGCAACTGCGCCCCGGCTTTCTTGGCTGGCGGGTGATGTTTCTGCTGGGGCTGCTGCTGCCGGGCCTGTGGCTGGGTTTGCAGGGCACGCCGCTGGCCATCCACGCCAAACCGGCCATCATTTTTGCCAGCGGCCTGCTGGTGGGTATCGGTACCCATCTGGCCTCGGGCTGCACCAGCGGCCATGGGGTGTGTGGCATGGCCAATTTGTCCTCGCGCTCGATTGTTGCCACCTTGACCTTCATGGCTGTGGCAATGCTGGTGCGGTTTTTTGTGGGAGCGGTGGCATGAAACAACTGACTCCGTTGATCGCACTGCTGTCCGGGCTGATTTTTGGTTGCGGCCTGATTCTTTCCGGCATGACCAACCCGGCCAATGTGCGTGCCTTTCTCGATATCAGCCGCGACTGGAACCCGGCGCTGGCGCTGGTGATGGGCAGTGCGATTGTAGTTGCCGCGCCGGTGTTTGCCTGGGTGCGCAAACGCGGCAAAACCCTGCCGGGGCAGGTGGTGGATCTCAACAACCGGCGCCCGCTGGATCGCCGCTTGCTGATCGGTAGCGCGATTTTTGGCGCCGGCTGGGGCATGCTCGGCGTGTGTCCGGGGCCGGGGCTGGTGGTGGCAGCCAGTGGCGACGCGGGCGGCTTGTTGTTTGTTGGCGCGATGAGTGTTGGCATGGTGTTGTGCCAACTGCTCAGCCGCCGCCCGCGCTGACAAGGGTTTTCCGCTGGTTTACAGCCTGTGGGGCCCATGGCAGACTCGTCGCCAGTGTTTTTTATTCTGCTCCCGGCCGCCTGCAGCGCCACTGTTGTGAAAATTGGGGCGTAGGTCGGACTTCAGTCCGACACAGTCGCTTGCGTTCGGCACCGCGTCGGACTGAAGTCCGACCTACAAATACCGCATATTTTCGCGATAGTTGCCAACAGCGCGGCCTGCGGGCGATTTTCCGAGAATTTCCATGGCCATTCACATCAGCAGCAGTTTTGACGCCGGCGCCATCGAGGTCATCAGCCTTGAGCGCCCGGACGACATCCGTCTCAATATCCGCAAGGACAACGCCTCCGACTTCCTGCAATGGTTTTATTACCGCGTCAGCGGCTGCGCTGGCCAGCAACTGAAAATGCGGCTGCTGAATGCATCGCAGGCCGCCTATGAAAAGGGCTGGCCGGATTATCAGGCGGTGGCCTCGTATGACCGCCAGCACTGGTTTCGCGTGCCCAGCAGCTACGACGGCAAGGCGCTGCTGATCGAGCACGAGCCGCAAGCCAACGTGGTGTATTACGCCTATTTCGAACCGTATTCGCACGAACGCCACCTCGACCTGCTGGCGAGCGCTGCCAGCAACGGCTGGGTGCGCCAGGAGCCGCTCGGCGCCACGATTGACGGCCGCGATCTGGACTTGCTGGTGATCGGCAACGAAGCGCCGAACCAGCCCAAAGTATGGGTGATTGCGCGCCAGCACCCCGGCGAAAGCATGGCCGAATGGTTTATCGAAGGCATGTTGCAACGCCTGCTGGATCACGCCGATCCGGTCGCACGCCGGTTGCTGTCGCAAGCCACGTTTTACGTGGTGCCAAACATGAACCCGGACGGCAGCGTGCGCGGCAACCTGCGCACCAACGCTGCTGGCGCCAATCTCAACCGCGAATGGCTGGAACCCAGCGCCGAGCGCAGTCCGGAAGTGTTGCTGGTGCGGCGCAAGATGGAAGAGGTGGGCGTTGACCTGTTTCTCGACATCCACGGCGACGAGTCGATTCCCTACGTGTTCCTCGCCGGCACCGAAGGCGTGCCCAGCTATAGCGGCCAGATCGCGGTGCTGCAGGGCACCTTCAAGGCGCAGTTCCTGATGGCCAGCCCGGATTTCCAGACCGAACACGGCTACGACAAAGACGCCCCCGGCGAAGCCAACCTGACCATGGCCACCAACTTCGTCGGCGAACGTTTCCGCTGCCTGGCGTTTACGCTGGAAATGCCGTTCAAGGACAACCTGGACCTTGTGGATAAAACCACCGGCTGGAATGGCGAGCGTAGCAAGAAGCTGGGCGCGGCGGTGTTGCAGCCGATATTGGCGGTGCTGCCGAATTTGCGCTAGGAAGACGCTGATTTATTGACTGCGCGGGCGAATTGCTGCGTACCAAGGGCAGGCAATTCGCTTGGCCAGCCCGTGCTTGCCAAGCTCGGTAGCACTCGCGCGGTGCTCGAAAGCTCGCCTGAGCTCGAAGCAAGATACCGCTGATAAACGTGCGGAATCTTGCCAAGTGGCGAATCAAGTTCAGAACCCCAGTTCCAGCTCCGGTGCTGCTGCGCTGATGACGCGGCGGAAGTCAGCTTTGATGTTTTCCAGCGCTTCTTCGGTGTCGGC
>JAUPTR010000034.1 GCA_030917985.1 Pseudomonadota bacterium
CTTCCAGTATGCAGACAAGAACATCGACCTGAGTTACGGCTCAACACCCGGCACCTATGATGGCAAGCAGTGGCGTCTGCTGGACAATTTCTTCATCGACATGGGGCGCAATCTGCAGGCAGAGGGTGTAATCAGCTACACCGAAGCTGACAGCAGCGGTGCATCAAAAAACGCAGGCACGCCGGATGGCAGCAAATGGTTGTCGGCCGGTATCCGCCCGGTGTATTCATTCACAAAAATCTTCAGCCTGGCGGCCGAAATTGGCTTTGACCAGATCGATCCGGAACTGCCTGGTGCCAAAACCACCCGCCTGACCAAGTTCACCATTGCACCGCAGATCAGCGCCGGCACCGGTTACTGGGCTCGTCCGACGCTGCGCGCATTCGCCACCTTTGCCGACTGGAACGAGAAAGGTGCGGTATTGCCGAACGATGCACGTTACAACACAAAAACCAGTGGCTGGAGCTACGGCGTACAAGCTGAAGCCTGGTGGTAAATCCACGCAGCATGGTTGCAACATCTTCGCAGCCCGATATCCACGCCAACTCGCTGTCGGAGCTGAGCAATCGCAGCGAGCGGAGTGGGATAGCGAGACCGGATTTACCTGCTTTTAAGGCGCATAGCGGGGCTATGCAACGAAAAAAACAGGTAAAAATGGCCGGCTTCTCCCACTGGCACAGCAGATCAGCCTCAAGTCCGAGAGACTGCCAGGTGCGGGCGGCGATTCAACAGGGGCGGGGCTTGCGACCAACACGCAAGCCCCGTTCCATCTGATTTTCCTGGCAGTAAATGAACAGCTGTTCGCCGCAGGCCATGCCGTTGGGCTAGAATCACGGCTTCCGAGTCAACCGCCACGCTTCCATGCTGAATTTCCTCCCTGCCCCGCTGATCGGCATCATTGCCTCCATCCTGCTCGCCATTAACGCCTTGTTCTGGGTGCCGCTGCTGCTGGTGTTTGCAATTCTCAAGCTGCTGATCCCGATCCCCTTCATTCGCAAGCTGATCGGCCCGATCACGCTATTCATCGCGGAATCGTGGGTGAGCTGCAACAGTGGCTGGATGGCGTTGACGCAGCGTTGCCAGTGGGATGTGCAAGGGCTGGATGGCCTGGATTACCGCAGCTGGTATCTGGTCAACAGCAATCACCAGTCCTGGGTGGATATTCTGGTGCTGCAGCACACCTTCAACTACAAGATTCCGCTGCTGAAATTCTTCATCAAACAAGAGCTGATCTGGGTGCCGGTGATGGGCCTGGCATGGTGGGCGCTGGATTTCCCGTTCATGCGCCGCCACAGTGAAGAGTTCCTGAAAAAACACCCGGAAATGCGCGGCAAGGATCAGGAAACCACACGCAAAGCCTGTGAGAAATTCGCGCAGATGCCGACCAGCGTGATGAATTTCCTCGAAGGCACACGTTTTACTCCGTCCAAGCAAAAACGCCAGCAATCACCGTACCAACACCTGCTGAAGCCGAAAGCCGGCGGTTTTGCCACCGCGCTGAATGCAATGGGCGACAAGTTCAACGCAATTGTTGATGTCACCATCGTTTATCCGGATGGCGCGCCGACTTTCTGGCACTTCATGTGCGGCAAGATGAAACGCGTGGTGGTGCGGGTGCGCCAGTTGCCGGTGCCACACGAGATGGCCAGAGGCGACTACGCCAACGACCCGGCCGTGCGCCAGGCCTACAGCGACTGGATCAAGGATCTGTGGAACCATAAAGACCAGGAGATCGGTGAATTGCTGCAGCAGGCGGATAAAACCAGACGCTGATTAAACGGCGGCAGGCCACACTCGGCCCTGCCGACCCGATCTTGGGTGCCGGCCCCCGCCCGCCGGCGCCGGCTTGCCAGCCTGCCGCCCTCTGCCCGCACATCAACGCTGCCTCTAAGCCGCTGTCGGCACCAAACCCGATCAAGCGGATTCTACCAATCAGTGCCCCCCGCTTATTTTCTCCCGCCCTGCCTCAGTCTCTGCCTGCAATTTTGAACTGGCATTTTTGATCGGAGGCGAACAAGAATCCATCACATTCGCGTCGTGTTGTACTTGCTGCATTGTCTTCCCCCGCTTCTTTCCGGCCCCCAAAAACACGCTTGCGGCGCTTGACCAGAGCCAGAAGTCTCGTTCCCGGCGTTGCTGACCCACAGTCAAACGGAGAACAGATGTTTACTGTTTTTCAGCAAAAATCATACTGAAGTAATTGATTTGTTTGACATAAAAATTTTAGTGCCTATACTCTACTCAAACGTCGTTAACTACAATAACGTTCGGCAGCCTCCCGGCTGACCACGAGTCACAGCGACGTTGCGAAAAAGGCCGGCCAGAGCCTCTCGCACTTGGTGCAACGTTCCAATCCGAAAACAACAATGATTCAAAACTGCACATTCACCAACAAGGAGACACCCAATGAAGTCGAGGAGAAATGCTGTTAATCCGTCCCGGCCATCGCGCATGCTGAGCATGTTGCGCGTGGCCTTGCCAACCCTGGCACTGCTGACCGTTGGCGCCCAGGCCGGCGCCAGCACGCTGAACCAGAACGTTTCCTGGACCATTGATCGTGCCAGCACCAGCACCAAATACCGCGTGGTGGCGTATGGCGATTCGATCTACGCCGGCTACAACGGCTCCACAACCAACGCGGCCAAATATTCTGCGCCGACCGTGGATGCGGAATACCTTTCGGCACTCTGGAATGCCGATATCGAAAGCGTACGCCGCACCAAGTCGGGTGCGATTGCTTCGGACGTCTACAACAACAAGATCGTCGCAGAGCGTTCGTACATGCAGGCTGCAAACACCCGTGTCGTCACCTTTGAAATGTGTGGCAACGATGGCCTGCAGGCCCGTTCTGCATTCAAGAGCCAGACTGGCACCTGCGACTACAGCGGCCTCAATACCGCTGTCAGCAACTGCAAAACCTATGTCGCCAAGGCAATGGATTACATCAATGCCAACGCCTACGCCGGCGTCAAGCTAAAGGTGATTTCCAACCTGTTCTACCCTGGCTACAACGCCGACAATGTGCAAAGCAGCTGCAAGGATGCCAGCACCGGCACCACCATCAATATCCGCGACAAGTTTCTGCCGGCAATGGCCACCATCAACTACTGGATGTGTGAATATGCACGCCAGAAGGGCTTCAAGTGCACAGACAGCTTCGCTGAGTTCATGGGGGCCGATTACGACAGCAACGGTGATGGCAAGATCGATGCCGACGGCCTGCGTTATGTGGCTGGTGAAAGTGAATCGAGTTACTTGACGCGCATTACTTCAACACTGAAATCAACCATTCGCGATTCCAACAGCAAATTTGTCTCGTCCAGCAGCAGCTACGACTACATCCAGTCTGACGACACGCACCCGACCTATACCGGCGGCACGGTCAAGGCTGGCTTGCTGGGCGGCTCAACCGGATCGGGCGCACCGCGCTACACATCGTTCAGCGGTGGCAAAAACCCGATCTGGAACACGCTGGGCCACGAGCGCATGGGCTGGGCAGTGTCCACCTCCAACCCTGCCACTCCGTAACCGTTGACAGGTAACGCCATGGAAACGCCACGCCGCCAACGCCACGCACGCCCGCTGCGCTGTCGCGGCACGTGGCGCCCTTCCATGGCTTATCTGCTGATTGCAGCCTTGCTGCTTGCCGCCGGTATTGCCTACTGGCTCTACGATCCAGCAATGCCGGGCAACAGCAGCGGCGCAGAAGCCACGCCGCAGTCACAGGCCGGCAACGGGGCAACAGCCTGGCCATTACTGGCATCGGTGTTCAGCAAGGCACCTGCCACCGCGCAGGAAACCGCACCCGACGATCAGGAAGGCCGGGATCCAAGCTCCGATCTGTCGGACTACCTGCCCAAAGGTGCCACGCCCGGCATGGGCGAAGTCATCGAGCGTCTGCACAAGGCCGGCATTCACACCGGCCTGGGTGCATTCAACCCGCCGGGTACACGCCCGCCCAAGGTGGGGCTGGCTGTGCCGGAAGACTATCCGCTGCCGGAAGGTTATGTGCGCCACTACCAGTCCACCGACGACGGCCAACGAATCGAGCCGATCCTGATGTTTGCGCCTGACAAGCAGGTGCTCGACGCCAACAACAGGCCCATCGATATCCCTGCCGACCGCGTGGTACCGCCCGAACTGGCGCCGCCCGGTTTTCCGGTCCGGCGCATCGATATTCCGCCGCCGCTGCAATCCGGCAATTAGCCTGGTGCGCGGCCCCGATTTCTGATCAGGTTAAATCATGTTGACCAGCATTTTCAGCAGCGCCCTACTCTGCGGCCTGTTCACATCTGGCGGCATGGCATGGGTGCTTGGCTTTGTTGCGCTGGCGCCATGGCTGCATTCCCTGCGGCAATCACCATCGCTGCGCAACACACTGCTCAGCGCCTGGCTGATGTCGGTGTGTTATTCCGCCGCCGTGTTTGCCTGGTTTGGTTCAGCCATTGGCGATTACACCAACATCGGCGCCACCGCCGGCGTCATCATCCTGTTGCTGGCCGCACCGTTGTTCCAGCCGCAGATTATTGCGCTGGCGCTGGCACGGCATCTGACGTCACGTCGCTACGGGCAGCTGTTGAGCGCCCTGGCCGGCGCCACAGCCTGGCTGGCCTGTGAACGCCTGCTGCCGAAGCTGCTGGGCGATACGCTCGGCCATGGACTCTACCCCGCCCCCCTGCTGCGCCAGTTGGCCGAGCATATCGGCGCGGCCGGTTTGACCTTGCTGCTGTTGCTGGCCAACGAGGCATTTGCCGCCGCCTGGCCGGCATTTCGCCGGCAAAGCCGGGCAGCGCTCAAGCCAATTGCCATTGGCCTGGGCATGCCTGCGCTGCTGGCCGCTTATGGCTGGGTCAGCACGCCTGATGACAACACGCAGGAAGCAAAGCCGCTGCGCGTCGGCCTGATCCAGTCGAATCTGGTGCACTACGAGCGCATGCGAACAGCCTTGGGGGCTGAGCAAGCCGTGCGGCAAATCCTCGACACCCATTACGCCATGAGTTACGACGCGGTCGAGCGGCAAGGGGCTGATGTGGTGTTATGGTCGGAAACCGTCTATCCCACCACCTTTGGCCAGCCCAAAAGCCGGGCGGGCGCCGGGTTTGATCAGGAAATCCTCGGTGTGGTGCGATCCGCCCGCGTGCCGTTTGTGTTTGGCACCTATGATCTCGACAGCAACGGCGAATACAACGCTGCTGCGTTTGTCAGCCCGCAGCGCGGCCTGATCGGCATGTACCGCAAAACCCGATTGTTCCCGCTCACCGAATACGTGCCGCCCTGGCTGGATGGCCCGGGCTTGCGCCGGCTGTTGCCATGGGCCGGCACCTGGCAGCCGGGCAACGGCGCGCGCATTTTTCCGCTGCAGTTGCATGATGGCCGCGACATTCCGGTACTGCCACTGATCTGCCGCGACGACATTGATACACAACTGGCCATCGACGGTGCACGCCTGGGAGCACAGGCGATCCTGACCATGTCGAATGATTCGTGGTTTAGCGACTACCCACGCGGTGCCGCACTGCATCAGGCCGTTGCGGCATTCCGTAGCATCGAAACCCGGCTGCCGCAGTTTCGCGTCACCAACAACGGCTTCAGTGCAGCAATCGATGCACGCGGCAATATCGTTGCCGGCTCGCTCATGGGAGAACAGACGCTGGTCATCGGCGCCTTGCCGGCTGCCCCGCCAGCACCCACGCTGATGGTGCAATGGGGCAACTGGGTGGGGCTGGCATGCACGCTGTTCCTCACGCTGCTGGCAGTGACAGCCTTGCTACCGCGCTGGCAGCCCCATCCCGCGGCAAGCGACATGGCAGGCAAAAACGTGACTCCCCAGAGCGGCACCGTGGCGGTATTGCCGCTGGCGGCGCGCATCAGCGCCGGCCTGCTACGCACCGCAGCGCGCTGTGGTCTGCTGTGGCTGGCATTTGCAATGTTGCTGGACGACAGCCTGCGCGCCAATACACTGGCGCAGACACGCTTGTTCGGCATGCTGTTTTTGCTGCCGGAGGCTTGCGCCCGGCTGATCCTGCGTGCCTTTGCCGCCCAAGCCCGCATTGTTGATGGCGAGTTGCGGCTGCAAAGCGGGCCACACATATTATCCCTGCCCCTTGCCGAAATTGCCGCAGCACGACTGTGGTGGCTGCCGCTGCCAGGGCCGGGGCTGACATTGCAGTTACGCTCGGGGCAAACCTGGCGCTACGGCCTGGCGCTGCGCAACCCGGCAGATCTGGCGCAGGCACTTGGGCCACTGCAAGCAACAGATGCTCCAGGCTGGTGCAGATCAATGCTGACACTTTTCACCCGCGCCCGCGAATCGATGCGCCACAGCAAACTGGAACATCCGGCCGTCAAATACCTGCTGTTTCCGCTGCTGCTGGCGCTACCGGCATTCCGCCTGCACCAGCACATCGCCTACGGCAGCAGCTTTGGCGAATACTACAGTTTTGGTCTCAAGGCCTATCTCACCACCCTCTGCCTGTGGTGGGCCACCTGGGCCATCGGCGTAGCCACCAGCGCCGCCCTGCTGCGCATGGGCATGGAAAGCATGTCGCTCATCGCCACCCTGCTACGCCCGCAACAAGCCAGCGACAGCCGCTACCTGATCGAACGCATCGGACAGATAGCCTTGTATCTGGGGATGCCGCTGTGGTTGGTGTGGCGGATGACGGGTAGCAACTAGCCGCCACTCAGGCCATCCCGGCCCGGCAGCCTGCATGCCGATACTCGCCACCGGATCAGCCTCATTGCAACAGATACATCTCCCCAGGCATCAAATCACCGGGGTTTTTGCGCTATGCTGCACGTGTCGACGTTGTGTAAATGGGAATCGATCAATGCAAAAAGCCGGCGCTGCCGCAAACTTAAGCCTGGAAATCCTGCCCTGGAACGATGCATTCAATACGGGTATTAAAGTCATTGACACACAACACCAGCAGTTGGTGGCCATGCTGAATGCCCTGGCCAGACATGTTGCGGTTGGGCACGACGACACACCGCTCGGCGTTCTGTTGCAATCACTTCTGGATTATGCGGACTACCATTTTCAGAGCGAAGAACAACTCTGGGAAAAGTTCATTCCTGAAGCGGAAATGGTGGACAAGCACAAGCAGACCCATCGTGCCTTTTTTGACACCATTCAGACACTCTCGCAGGAGAATAATGCAGACACC
>JAUPTR010000249.1 GCA_030917985.1 Pseudomonadota bacterium
GTTGCAGGCCGGTTTTGCTGGTGAAGGCGGCGCCGGCCTCGTGCCCGGCACCAATCGCCTGCCCTACCCGCACCGTGAGCGCCACCGAGATGGTTTGCGGCACCATATACACCACCGCAGAAAAATTCAGCGTGATCTGGTGCGCGGCCACCACAATCGCGCCGAGCTTGGCCAGCAGCAGCGCCACCAGCGTAAAGGCGCTGATTTCCACCAGATACGACATGCCAATCGGCAGGCCGAGCCGCAACATGCGCGATTGCAGCGGCCATTGCGGCCATGCCCACTGGCGATAGACCTCAAAACGGGCAAAATAGCCGCTGCGCGCGGTGTAAGCCAGCATCGCCAGAAAATTGAACCAGCAGCAGATGGCAGTGGCCCAGCCACAACCGGCGGCGCCATACTGCGGCAGGCCGAGTTTGCCGTAGATGAAAATGTAGTTGAGCGGAATCGCCAGCAGCAGCGACAGCAGCGTGATCACCATGATGGCGCGGGTTTTCGACACAGCCGAGGAGAACGGATACAAGGCGCGATACATCAACAACGGAGGCATGCCCCACGACAAGGCAAGCAGGAATTCATCGGTTTTGACGGCAACATCGGCCGTGGCGCCACTCAGCACCAGCACCGGCATGGCGTTGCGCACCAGCCAGAAGGTGATCAAACCGAGCACCAGCCCGAGCCACAAACCCTGCCGCACCAGCGGGCCGATTTCGCTGTGGCGCCCGGCGCCAAATTGCTGCGACACCAGCGGCGCCAGCGCCATCAGAATGCCGGAGAGGCTGAGGAATACCGTCAGCCAGATGCTGGAACCGAGCGACACCGCCGCCAGATCGGCCGCCGACAGCCGCCCGGCCATCACCGTATCAACAAAGGCAATGCCGGTTTGTGCCACCTGCGCCACAATCATCGGCCCGGCCAGGCGCAGAATGGCTGCGGCTTCCTGACGGGTGTTGGCGGACGGGCGATAAGACAGATCAGAATGCGGCATGCAGCTCAAACATCGGCAAAAGCGCGATAGTACCGCAAGTTGCGGCGGGCGATTGACGCGGCTACACTCGCGACCTTTATGTTGCAAAGAATCAAGGGATTTACACCATGCGCCAACAATCCGCCCTCTGCCTCGCCCTGATCGCCGCACTGGCCACCGCCGGCTGTGCCACCGATGAATACGGCAACAGCCGCCCTTATACCAACGCCGAAAAAGGCGCGATGATGGGTGCCATTGGCGGCGCGGTGGCCGGCGCCGCCATCAACCACAAAAACCGTGGCAAGGGCGCGCTGATCGGCGCGGTGGGTGGTGGCCTGGCGGGTGGCGCGGTGGGCCACTACATGGATACACAGCAGAAGGATCTGCAGAAAGTGCTGGCGGCAGAAGTGAGTGCCGGCAATATCGACATCGACAAAAACCCGGACAACAGCCTGCTGGTGAGCATGACCAGCGCCACCGCTTTCGACAGCGGCAGTTATGCGCTGAAAACCGGCTTTTACCCGGTGCTGGATAAAATCGCCAAGGTGCTCAACACCTATGGCAAAACCAGCCTGACGATTGTTGGCCACACCGACAATGTGGGCTCGGACTCCGCCAACCAGACCTTGTCGGATCGCCGCGCCGATGCGGTGGAGCAATACCTGAAAATGCGCAACGTTGCGCCACAGCGCCTGACTTCGTATGGCCGGGGCGAAGCATCACCACGCGCCGGCAACAACACCGAAGCCGGCCGCGCACTCAACCGCCGCGTGGAAATCCTGATTGTGCCGGTGGTGCAGGAATGAGCGGGCTGATGGCGCATGAAAAACGGCCGGGATTTCCGGCCGTTTTTTATTGCGCGCACGCCGCTCAGGTTGCAACGTGCGCCTCCAGCTTGCACCAGTGGCCAAACTGGGTATTCAGCGTCAGCGCCTCGGCCAGCGTTACACCGCTGATGCGGATTTTGTCGCTGGCGCGCACCGCCCAGTCAAAACGGCTGCGCACCATCTGCCAGATTGTCTGCCGCTGGCTTTCGCTCAGGCCGCTGGCAAATTTCAGCAATACGTAATTCTGCGGCAGGCGGCACGGCGCCGGCTCTTCGGCGGCCAGGGCCAGCAATGCCGGATCACCCGGCGCGGTGGAAACAATTGACATGGGGAACTCCTGAATGTGAAGGTCAAAACCGATTCCGATAAAGGTGTGTGCCTGTATGAAAATCAATTCTGCAAAGGCGCAGACTGTAATTGTTGCAAACCACGCCTGACTCAAACGTGAACCATGGCAAACAGACAGATGGGGACGCGGCAAGTTGCTTGCAAGGGCAAAGATTTACAATTCACCGGGCTTCTGTTGCAATCGCCCGCAACCCGAACACAAAGCAAACACCATGATGAACTGGCAACACCTGTTATCCGCCCAGCGGCTGTGTAACGCCAACCCCGGCAAACACGAGCTGGGGCGCACCGATTTTCACAAGGATCACGACCGGATCGTGTTTTCCAGCGCGTTTCGTCGCCTCGGGCGCAAAACCCAGGTGCATCCGATGTCGGAAAACGACCACGTGCACACCCGCCTCACCCACAGCATCGAGGTGGGCAGCGTTGGCCGCAGCCTGGGGCATATGGTGGGTGAACGCATTGCCCGGTATCTGCCCTCGCACGTCAGCCCGTCGGATATCGGTGCCATTGTGCAGGCGGCCTGCCTGGCGCACGACATCGGCAACCCACCGTTTGGCCATGCCGGCGAATACGCGATCCGCGACTGGTTTCGCCAGCCGCGCAATGCCTTTTTGCTGGAGCCACTGACCGCGCTGCAGCGGCTCGACCTGCAAACCTTTGAGGGCAATGCACAGGGTTTCCGCGTCATCACCCAGCTGGAAAACCACCGCTACAACGGCGGCCTGCGCCTGACCCACGCCACCCTGGGCGCCTGCCTCAAATATCCGTGGACAGTCGATCACGCCGGCGAAAAAGAAAAATTCTCCTGTTATCAGGCAGAGTTTGCGCATTTGCAGACGATTGCCGCCGACCTCGGTCTGCCGCAGATTGCGCCGGGCAAATGGGCGCGCCACCCGCTGTCGTATCTGATGGAAGCGGCCGACGATATTTGTTACGCAGTGCTGGACCTGGAAGACGGCATCGAAATCGGTCTGCTCAAATACGAGCAGGTGGAGCCGATTTTCCTGACATTGGCGGGAGATTCGCCGCTGCTGCGCGAGGAGCTGGACGAAGCACCCACGGTGCGGCGCAAGATTTCGCTGCTGCGTGGCAAGGCAATCCAGAAAGCCGTCAATGCCGTGGCGGATACCTTTGTGGCGCATCATGATCAGATGCTGGCAGGCGAGTTCAGTGGCGATATCCTGCGTGCCTGCCCCGGCCATATTGTCGACAGCATCGCCAAGGCCAAGACCCTGGCGCGCGAACAGATTTTCAACGACCGGCGCAAGGTGGAAGTGGAAGTGGGCGCCTACAGCACGCTGGACGTATTGCTGGATGCCTTCCTCAACGCGGTTTACCAGCTATTGCACAGCGAACGTCAACCGTTCCGCAGCAAACGCATTCTCGACCTGATGGAATACAGCGTGCCCAAACGCGACTGGAGCCATTATCACGCCTATATCCGGGTGCTGGATTTCATCGGCGGCATGACAGACAACTACGCGCAATACCTGGCGCGGCAAGTGAGTGGCCTGGGGATGTAGCCGCCACGGGCATGGTGGCTGATCGGCTGGGCCGATGGCACACACAGCAGGCAATAAAAAACGGCGCATTCGAAGCGCCGTTTTTTTCTGTGCCGCAGGCATTACATGGTGCGGAA
>JAUPTR010000250.1 GCA_030917985.1 Pseudomonadota bacterium
GCCGCCGGCGAAAATTGCGTTGCGGTTCATCAGCAGGTGGTGTGCGGTGATGGTGGCGCCGATATTAGCGGGCGCGGCGGCAACAAATTCGGCGGCCTGACGGGTGGTGATGTGTTCGAATACCACGCGCAGATTCGGGAACTGCTGGGTCAGCGGTTTCATCACTTGCTCGATGAACACCGCTTCGCGGTCGAATACGTCGATGTCGCTATCGGTGACTTCGCCGTGCACCAGCAGCGGCAGACCGTGTTTTTCCATTTCCGCCAGCGTGGCGGCGCATTTGCCGAGCAGATCGGTGACGCCGGCATCAGAGTTAGTGGTGGCGCCGGCCGGGTACAGCTTGACCGCGTGCACGAAACCGCTGGCCTTGGCCTTGGCGATTTCCGCCGGGTCGGTGTTGTCGGTGAGATACAGCACCATCAGCGGCTCGAACTGGCTGCCGGCCGGCAGTGCGTCGAGGATGCGCTGGCGATAGGCGCCCGCCTGTTCAACCGTGGTCACCGGCGGTTTCAGATTCGGCATGATGATGGCGCGGCCGAACTGGGCTGCGGTGTCTTTGATCACATCAGCCATCGCCGCGCCGTCGCGCACGTGCAAATGCCAGTCGTCGGGGCGAATGAGGGAAAGGCGGTCGGTCATGATGGCTATCCTGCGCTACTGAAAAAGAGGGCAATTATAAAACGAAGCGGGGGCAGCGGTCGGTTTTCAGGCACACGCAAGCGGGCGATATCAGGGCATGGTCTGCAAGGCAATAGGGGCGCGGCCTGCAGCCTGGCCTGCGAGCCAATAGCAGAGCGGGCTGCAGGCCAGCCCGGTGGGCACGATGCCGGGGCCAGCCGAGCACACTTTCAATCAAACGCTTGTTTGGATAAACTGCGGCTAATATTCACCCGACTGTGGCTGGCGCTATGAAAACCCGTTTTACCGAGCTGTTTGGTTTTGAACACCCGATTGTTTGCCCCGGCATGAGCTGGGTGTCGGTGCCGGAGTTGGTGGCGGCGGTGTCGGAGGCTGGCGGGCTGGGGATTCTGGCAACCGGGCCATTGAACCCGGAGCAGACGCGGGCGGCGATTCGGCGGATTCGCGAGTTGACCAGCAAGCCGTTTGGCATTGGCTGCACGCTGATGATGCCGGGCGCGAAGGAGAATGCTGAGGCAGCGCTGGCGGAAAAGGTGCCAGTGATCAATTTTTCGCTCGGCAAGGGCGACTGGATTGTGCGGCAGGCTCATGCCTACGGCGGCAAGGTGATTGCCACGGTGGTGACGGAAAAACACGCACGCTCGGCAGAAAAGATTGGTTGTGATGCCTTGCTGGTGACCGGCCACGAGGCGGCGGCGCATGGCGGCGATGTGACCTCACTGGTGTTGGTGCCGGCGATTGCCAGGGCGGTGAAGATTCCGGTGATTGCTACTGGCGGTTTCAGCAGCGGCCAATCGCTGGTGGCAGCGCTGGCGCTGGGTGCCGAGGCGGTGGCGATGGGCACGCGGTTTGCGATGACCAAGGAAAGCCCGCTGCACCAGCAAACCAAGGACGCGGTCATCAAGCAGAGCGTGAGCGACACGCTGTATTCAAAAAACTTCGACGGCATTCACTGCCGGGTGATGAAAACGCCGTTGAGCCAGAAACTGATGCGCAGGCCAATGGGCCTGCTGACGGCGCTGTTCACCTCGCTGGGCGTGGCACGCCAGCTTAAGGTGCCGCTCCCCAAATTGCTGCTGGGCACGCTGGTAAAAGGCCCGGCGATCATGCTGCAGATTGCCTATTTCGGCGCGGCCACACCGCGTTTCATCAAGGCCACCGAAGGCGGCGACCTGCAAGCTGGCGTGCAGATGATCGGCCAGGTACAAGGCTTGATCGACGATGTGCCGAGTGTGGCCGAGCTGGTGCAGCGGGTTCTGGCCGAAGCGCGCCAGTGCGTCGCACGTGTTGCGGATATCGCACATTAAGCCTCTCAGCCACCCACCGCGCCCCTATTGCCTCACAGCCCGGCCTGCAAGCCGCCACCAGAGCGGCTTGCAGGCCTCACCTCTAAAATCCACGTAAAACCAGTAGCTTGGGCCAACCCCGAGCGCAGGCAAGCCATGCGCCAAAATCCGGCGGAACTGTTTTGTGATTAGGCCACGGGCGGTTACAATCGATTTATGCAAAATAAATAATCCGGCCTGAGTAGCGGATATACCAAAAGGATAAATCATGAAACACACCGCGATTGCAACGCTCACCGCCGCACTGCTGGCCGCCTTTTCTGGCGCGACTTTGGCGGCATCGGCCGATGTGGTTACGTTTGAAGACCTGCCACTTTACACGCCGGCAGCCAGCTTCAGCAGTAACGGATTCACCTTCAGCGGCAGCTGGTACGGCGGTGTTTACGCTAACCAGCTGGTAGCGCATCTGGATGGTGAAAAAGTCTACAACGGCAGTCAGTACCTGATTTGGGGCTGGGGATCGGGCGGTGTGCTGGATATTCGCCGCAACGATCAAACCTCATTCGACCTGCGCAGCCTTGATCTCGGCAATAGTTATTTGACCAATAGCGATGGCGCCATTCAGCTCACCGCCGATTTTGCCGCCGGTGGCAACTACAGCACGACCCTCGCCATTGGTGATGCGTTCCAGACATTCCAGCTTGGCTTGCGCGGCTTGTCGGCCTTGCACCTGCAGCGTCTGGAAGACGGCACTTGGGACAGCTACACGGCCATCGACAACCTGAATGTGGCGGCCGTACCCGAGCCGGAAACCTATGCCATGCTGCTGGCTGGCCTGGGTGTGGTGGTCACTGCGGCACGGCGCCGCAGCACGCTGGCAGCCTGAGTGGACACTCAGCCAGCGGCAATAAAAAACGCGGCGAATTCCTCGCCGCGTTTTTGTTACTTTCATCCCGATCAGTGAATCATCCCCAGCGCCTGCGGCAGCCACAGCGAAATCTGCGGTACGTAGGTGACCAGCACCAGGAACATCAGCATCGTCAGCAGCCACGGCCAGACGGCGATGGTGAGTTCGGTGATGCCCATTTTGGTGATGCCGGATGCAACGTACAGGTTCAGCCCCACCGGCGGGTGGCACATGCCGACTTCCATGTTGACGACGATGAGGATGCCGAAATGTACCGGGTGGATGCCGAGTTTCATCGCCACCGGGTAAAGAATCGGCGCCAGAATCAGCACGATCGACGAGGGCTCCATCACGTTGCCGGCCAGCAGCAGCAGGATGTTGACCGCAAGCAGGAAAACGATCGGGCCGAATCCCATTTGCAGCAGCCAGTCGGCCATGGCCTGCGGGATGTTTTCGTGCGTCATCAGAAACGAGAACAATACGGCGTTGGTGATGATGTACAGCAGCATCGCCGACATCGATGCCGAATCCAGCAACACCCGGCCCACCTGCTTCAGCGACATGTCTTTGTAGACAAACACGGCGATGACGAAGGCGTAGACAGCGGACATGGCTGCGGCTTCGGTAGGGGTGAACAGGCCGCTGTAGATGCCACCCATCACGATCACGATCAGGAACAGGCCCCACATCGATTTGCGGAATGCAACCCAGCGCTCGCCCCAGCTGGCCTTGGGCAGGCGCGGGTAGTTGAACTTGCGTGCCCGCCACCAGGTGGTGAGCCCCAGCAGGCTGGCCAACATCAGGCCCGGAATCACGCCGGCCATGAACAAGGCGCCAACCGAGGTGTTGGTGGCCACTGAATACATCACCATCACGATCGACGGCGGGATCAGGATGCCGAGCGCGCCGGAGGTGGTGATCACACCCGCGCCAAAGCCCTTGGGATAACCCTGCCTGACCATGGCCGGCAGGATGATCGAGCCGATTGCCACTACCGTGGCAGGGCTGGAGCCGGAGACAGCGGCAAACAAGGCACACGCCATCACCCCCGCCAGCGCCAGGCCGCCGTGCCAGTGGCCAACCATGCTGGTGGCAAAGTTGATCATGCGTCGTGCTACACCACCGTGGGTGAGAAAGTTGCCGGCGAGGATGAAAAACGGAATCGCCATGATTTCGAATTTTTCGATGCCGGTAAACAATTTCAGCGCCACCGATTCGATCGGCACCTGGGTCATGGTGAACAGAAAGGTCAGCACCGTCAGGCCCAGCGCGATGGAGATCGGCATGCCGGTCAGCATCAGCGCCAGCAGCAGGCAGAAAATCACTGCCACCTTGCCACCGGCCAGTGCCAGCACGCCGAGCACGGCGAGAATCGCCAGCGGCACGCCGATCGACATCGGTTTGGCCGGCACCGCAACAGAATGTGCGCTCATGTTGGCTGTCCTTTCAATTCGTCTTCCAGGCCTTCAACGTGGGCATGGTCGTGTTTCGGCAATTCGCCGCTGCGCCAGAAATGCCAGGCTACCTGCAAAAACCGGAAACACATCAGATACGAGCCACAGGGAATGGCGAGATACACCCACCAGATGGGGATTTCCATGTCTGGCGAGGTTTGATCGGTGTGGGCGATTTCCCAGACAAAAGTGCCGCCAAGGGTGCCGACGATGCCGGTGAACAAGGCGCCGGCAAACAGTGCAATATAGATGAACAGGGCGTGGTGGCGCTGATCCAGCCGGTTGACCAGCACATCAACCCCGACATGGATGCCGCTGCGCACGCCGTAGGCTGCGCCAAACTTGGCCATCCACACAAACATGTAGATACACAGCTCTTGCGCCCACGACAGGTTGAGGCTCAGCAGCCAATCCTGCATTGGTGTGTTGAGGCCCGACATGTAGCGGTGTACCACGGCAACAAAAATCAGCAATGTCGCGGCGGCAATCAGGGCTGCTATCAGCCATTCTTCCAGATGATCGAGTAGTTTCATGATTCAGATCCCGCCGCTTGAGCCCCGCCTGCAGCGGCGGGGCGTGCGGCTACGCGGTTTATTGGGCCGGGTTGAAGCCGGTTTCCTTCTGGATGGACTGGATCAGATCGGCGCCGATACGCTCGGCCATCTGCTTGTGCACCGGTGCCATGGCCTGTTTCAGTGCGGCACGCTCGGCCGGGGTGAGTGTCACGATCTGGGTTTTGCCGGATTTGCGCACATTGTCGATGTCGCCGTCGTTTTCTGCCTTGGCGATATCGTTGGCGTATTTGGTGGCATCTTTCATTGCCGCATCCAGCGCGCCGCGTACATCAGCCGGCAGGTTGTCCCAGAACTTCTTGTTGACGATCACGGCATAACCCAGATAGCCGTGCTCCGATTGGGTCAGGAATTTCTGCACCTCATGCATTTTCTGTGTGTAGAAATTCGAGGTCGGGTTTTCGGTGCCATCCACCACGCCGGTCTGCAGCGCCTGATAGACCTCGGAGAAGGCCATGACCTGAGGATTGGCGCCCAGTGTGCGCATTTGTGCATCCAGCACTTTGGATGACTGAATGCGCATTTTCAGGCCACGGAAATCGGCCGGTGTTTTCAGCGGCTTGTTGGCGCTGAAATTCTTGAAGCCGTTATCCCAGTAAGCCAGGCCCTTGATGCCCTTGCTTTCGAGCTTGGCCAGCAGGCTGGCGCCGATCGGCCCCTGGGTGATTTTGTGCAGCTCGGCATAGTTGTCGAAAATATAGGGCAGATCGAACACTTCAAATTCTTTCACCCCCAGCGGGCCGAACTTGGCCAGCGATGGTGCCAGCATCTGCACTGCGCCCAGCTGCAGTGCCTCCATTTCTTCCTTGTCCTTGTAGAGCTGGCTGTTGGGGTATACCTCAACCCTCACCTTGCCCTTGGTACGTTCTTCCGCCAGCTTCTTGAAATACTCGGCAGCCTTGCCTTTGGGCGTATCCAGCGCCACCACGTGGCTGAACTTGATCACAATCGGGTCGGCCAGTGCCATGCCGGAAAACGCCAGTGCCAGGGCGCCAAACATCAGGGTACGCA
>JAUPTR010000251.1 GCA_030917985.1 Pseudomonadota bacterium
ATTCTGGAGCAAGAGCGCAAATACCGCTCCAAGCTGATGGATCTGGAATAAGGCGGCACCACAGCCAATCGTGCCGCCAAGTCGCCGAGGCCTTATTCAGCCAGCCACTGCGCCGCATCCAGCGCAAAATAAGTCAGAATGCCATCGGCACCCGCGCGTTTGAACGCCAGCAGCGATTCCAGCACACATGCCTGCTCGTTCAGCCAGCCATTCTGCGCCGCAGCCTTGAGCATCGCGTATTCACCCGACACCTGATAAACAAATGTCGGCGCGCCAAATTCGTCTTTGACCCGACGCACAATATCCAGATAGGGCATGCCCGGCTTCACCATCACCATATCCGCACCCTCGTCCAGATCCAGCGCCACTTCGCGTAGCGCCTCGTTGGTGTTGGCCGGATCCATCTGATAAGTATATTTATTGCCTTTGCCGAGATTGCCAGCCGAACCCACCGCATCACGGAACGGGCCGTAGAAACTCGACGCATATTTGGCCGAATAAGCCAGAATCCGCGTGTGGATCTGCCCCGCGCCGTCCAGAGCGGCACGCACGCTACCAATGCGCCCATCCATCATGTCTGACGGCGCCACGACATCAGCACCGGCGGCAGCGTGGCACAAGGCCTGCTTGCACAGCACTTCGACTGTTTCATCGTTCAGCACATAGCCCGCGTCATCAATCAGGCCATCCTGACCATGGCTGGTATACGGATCAAGCGCGATATCGGTGATGATCCCCAGCTCCGGAAAGCGATGTTTCAGTGCCTTGATGGTGCGTGGCACCAAGCCATCCGGATTGTAGGCCTCGGCCGCATCCAGCGATTTCAGGCTGGCATCAATGACGGGGAACAGCGCCAGTGCAGGTACACCCAGTTTCACTGCCTTCTCTGCCGTATCCAGCAAATGGTCAATACTCTGGCGAATCACACCCGGCATCGACGCCACCAGCTCTTTACGATCTTCACCATCCAGCACAAACACCGGATAAATCAGGTCATTGGCAGTCAATACATGCTCCCGCATCAAACGACGGCTGAAATCATCGTGACGCATGCGACGCAGACGGGAGGAGGGAAATTTACCGAAGATATTCATGTTGCAGCCTCGAAAGGGATCAATCAGAGAGTGTGCTATCCTGCGTCCTTTTGGGCCTGGGTAAACTGATGCAAGTCAAACCGACGCAGAAATTTTTTGCTCCCTGCCCGCGCGGACTTGAAGCCGTTCTGGCGCAGGAGCTCACCGACTACGGTGCCTCTTTCATCGAATCCACCGACGGTGGCGTGCATTTTAGCGGCGACTGGCTGGTTGGTGCAAAAGCCAACCTCAAAAGCCGCATTGCCAGCCGCATCCTGTGGCGTATCGCCGCCGGTGGTTATCGCAACGAACAAGATGTCTACAAACTGGCACACGAGTGTGAATGGCCGATGCTGTTCAGCCACGAACTGACCATCCGCGTCAACGTCGTGGCCCAGAAGTCGCCGCTGAAAAGCCTTGAGTTCGTAACGCTGAAAATCAAGGATGCCATCTGCGACCGCTTCCGCGAGGAACGCGACTGCCGCCCCAGCGTCGACACCCGCAATCCGGATGTCCGCATTCAGGCCTTCCTCGACGAACGTATCTGCACGCTCTATCTGGACCTCTCAGGTGAGCCGCTGTTCAAGCGCGGCCTGCGCCAGAGCGCCAACGAGGCACCGCTGCGCGAGAATCTCGCCGCCGGCATGCTCAAGCTATCAGGCTGGGTGCCGGGCACGCCATTGCTCGACCCGATGTGCGGCAGCGGCACCATCCTGCTCGAAGCCGTACAAATGGCGCTGAATATCGACCCAGGTCTGGGCCGCAACTTTGCCCTGCAGAAACTCAACAACTTCAATCGCCAGGCATGGGATCAACTGATTGCCGACAGCAAGGCGCAACAGAAACCCCGGCAGCCACTGCCGATCTGGGGTAGCGACAAGTTTGGCGATGCACTGAAAGCGGCTCGCGTAAATCTGCAGCAGGCCGGTTACGACGATCTGGTGCAGCTGCGTCAGGCAGATTTTGTTGGCTTGAGCGCACCCGCACCAGAAGGTGTGATTGTCAGCAACCCGCCCTACGGAGTGCGGCTGGATGAACAGGAACGCCTGGCTGCACTGTACCCACAAATGGGTGACACGCTAAAACGCAATTTTGCCGGCTGGCGCGCCTATTTCCTCACTGGTGATCCGGCACTGGCCAAGCTGATCCGGCTCTCCACATCCAAGCGTACCGTGTTGTTCAACGGCGCACTTGAATGCCGTCTGTTCGAGTTCAAGGTGGTGGCCGGCAGCAATCGCAAAGAAGCCCAGAAGCCAGCAACTTGAGCTGGCTCAAGCCCGCCGCATCCACTTGCCCGTGTTAAGACAAGCTTAAGCAAGCAGGCCTATGGTTGCCTCCAGTTTGAGCCCCGTTGGGCTCACCCGACTGGAGTTGATCATGCGCCTGCCGCTTATTGTTGCCGCCTTGCTGGTATTACCCGCCGCCCACGCCGCCGAACCTGAATTCACCCGTATCTGCATGAATGGCGAAACTGCCGGCAAAGGCAGCTGCCCCAGCCTGCCAGCCAAAGGCAGCGCAGCCAGCCAATGGGCCTGCAGTCAAGATATGAAAACCGGGCTGACCTGGTCGATCAACTCCCTGTCTGGCACCTGGAGCGAGGCCACCAGCGTCTTGCCGGCCAAAGCCAACGCAAATAAACAATGTGGCCTGAGCCAGGGTTGGCGCGCACCCACGCGCCAGGAGCTGCTCAGCCTGCATCGCAAATACCGCGAGAACGACCGCAGCGCCGGGGCTTTTGCCATTATCGCCAAGGGCCGCCATCCCAAGCCGGCCATCAATCTGGACTATTTTCCCGACACCCGCTCCGACTGGTACTGGAGCAGTGACACGCTGGATCACGACACCAGCTTCGCCTGGTACGTCTATTTCGCCGCTGGCCATCACAACCAGAGCAATGCCTACAGCGGCTTCAAGACCAGCCCGCATTACGTCCGGCTGGTAAATAGCGGCAGTTGAAGTTGAAGTTGAAGCTGAAGCTGAAGCCACAGCCGGCTACGGCAGAAACAGCGACACAACCATTCCGTTATGCTGTGCAAGCTACTGTTTTTGCTGAGCTGGGCGAGCTTTTTACGCTTGACAGCCATCAAGGAGGAACAGACAGGCTTGCGGCATAGTAAGCGGTTCAGTCATTCATCAGGCTTTGCACCATGGTCAAATCACAGGAAGCATTCAATTTTTATTCCCATCTGGCCGGCATGCTGGCAGCAGCCATCGGCACCTTCTTTCTGATGGCCAGGGCCGGGCATTCTGGCTCGTTACTGGTAACAGCCAGCGTTTACGGCCTGTCGGTGGTGTTTCTGTTTCTGGCCAGCTCGCTTTACCACGCCTTCAAAAAGCAGGAAAACGAGCTATCGTTCTGGCGCCGGCTGGATCGCTTTGCCATTTTCATCATGATTGCCGGCTCCTATACCCCGGTCTGTTA
>JAUPTR010000252.1 GCA_030917985.1 Pseudomonadota bacterium
CAAATTGCTGGGGGGGGTGGTAGGCACGCTGATGACCAACCTGGGCGTTGAGCACGCGCTGGAAAAGCAGCGAATTCCGTTTGCCCGTGCCGCCGTTGGTGACCGCTATGTGCTGGAATTGCTCAACGAGCATGGTTGGCAGATCGGGGGGGAGAGCTCTGGTCATATTCTGTGCCTGGATCGCCATACTACCGGTGATGGCATTGTGTCATCCCTCCAGATACTGGATGCGCTACGGAGCACCCGTGGCTGGATCTCTTTGCATGACGCGGCCAAAGATGTTGTGCTGTATCCGCAGGTGCTGATCAATGTGCGGATTCCCAAGGGGTTTGATTATCGAGAGTCCCTGCCGGTGCAGGCCGCACTGGTCGAAGCCGAGTGTGATCTGAAGGATAGCGGCCGCATTGTGCTGCGGCCTAGTGGCACCGAACCTGTAATCAGGGTGATGCTGGAAGGCAAGAATAACGACAAGATCCAGCATTGGGCCAAGCATATTGCCAGTGTTGTGGAGGCAGCCGCCGCGTGATGATCCAGGGTGGTTCTGACAAAAAAGGCAGCTCAAGCTGCCTTTTTTGTCGCCATTGCTCCGCCATCGGCTGCCCGCTGATCATTCACTATCGCTCACGCGACAACTCCCTCGTTTTTCGCCATGCCCCGCTGGGCGAATCTTGCCCGTCTGGACTTAATTTTCGTCTCTGCAATACGTTGTATTACAATGAAATCATCTGTAATGCAGAATGGGTGTTTATCATGGGCATGATGTCAATGCGCCTGCCAGACGAGCTGAGTGATCAGCTTGACGCACTGGCAGCCGCCACTGGCCGCAGCAAATCATTTCTGGCCGGGCAGGCCATCCGCGATTTCATCGAGCGCGAATCATGGCAGATCGCCGAGATCACTCAGGCCATGCAAGAGGCAGACGCGGGGGATTTTGCCAGCGACGATGAGCTGAACGCCGTCAGCGCCAAGTGGAGTAACAATGCGGGTTAGATGGCTGCGGCGCGCGCTGGAAAACCTGAATGCCGAAGCGGAATACATCGCCCAGGATAGCCACAGCGCCGCCTGCGAGATGTTTCAATTCGTCAAAGCCAGCGTCGATACCCTGGCCGACTTCCCCGCCATCGGCCGTCCCGGCAGAGTGCCCGGCACCCGCGAGCTGGTCATCGACCGCTACCCGCTGATCATTCCATATCGCGTAGTTGGCAACGAGTTACAGGTGCTGCGCGTATTTCACATCCGCCGCAAACCGCCGAAGGTTTGGTAAGTTGGGCTGGGCACACCTGCTGTGCTCTGATCATACGGTGCAATGCGCTGCGATAGCACTTTATGGCTTTGCGTTGGATGGGGTTTTTGTCAAGGAGTAGGGTGGGTAACTTGTTGCCCACGCGACATCTCCTCTTCTACCGTATTTCGTGGCTACAAGGCAATCGCAGAGCGGCTGGCTGCGAAGCCCTGAGAAGAGATTTGGCGGATGCGACAATTTCGGTCATCAGAATGTGGCGGCTTTGCAAATGGCCAAGCAAAGCGTGATTGAAGAAATTTTGGGGACTTGTGCTTGATTGCAAGACCCCGGCGATTCATTCACCGTCGCCATTTATGCCTGAAAAAGGGGTAAATTTCAGATAAAGATTTATAAATTTTAAAATTGATGACAATTAAATGAAATTCATTCAGCCGGGTAAGGTAGGTGTCGGAACAACTTGTTGCCCACCCTACCAAAAATTATCGAGCCGGGTAGGGCGGGTAAAAATGCTGTTCTTTTACCCGCGCGGTTCAACGCGTGGTTGCCCCTGTGATCCGGTGGGTTACGCCTGCGGCTAACCCGCCCTACCGCCACAAGCCGCATCCCTATTGCGTAGCAGCCCGGCCTGAAGCCCAATACCAGCGCAATCTGCAGCCTTGCCGGTTTAACCCTCACCCCAACAACTTCAACCCCGGCGGTAACGATTCACTCAGCGCCTGTTGTACGCTGGCGTTGTCGAGTTCGACCACGTCGCTGACCATTTGCGCCCAGGCGGGGGCGAGTTTGCTGGCTTGTAGCCGTTCGATCACCACTTCGCGGATTTCGTCGGGCATGTCGCGGTTGCGGTCGCCGCTGCGGCGGCTGAGGTGGGCGGCGGCGAATGCGGCGGGTTCGAGTTTTTTCCAGTCTTGTTCCAGCAGGGTGAACAGCCAGTCGGCCACGGCTTCGGCGGGGATGACGTCGTGGGCGCTGCCGTAGAAGGGCTGGCGTGCGCCGAGGCGGCCGATGGCCCACAGGTGGCGTTGCAGGTCGCCTTCGCCTTTGGCGATCTGGCTTATCAGCCATTGGCCGATTTCGTATTTGTAGCCGGCCGGGGCGCGTTCCAGCGAGGCGGCGAGGCGCACCATGTCGTCTTCGCTGCCTTTGACTGGCGGGATGGCGCGTTTGCGGATTTCGTCCTTGTTGTTGTCGAGGATCAGCGCGAAGTCGTCCAGCAGCCGCAGTTGCGCGGCTTGCGGCAGGCCGCCGGCAACGCGCCGCCACAGTGTCCACCATTCGCTGCAGACTTTGGTGTCGTTGCGGTATTGCACGCCGGGCTCGAACAGCGCCCACAGTTGTTCGATACGCCAATCGTCGAGCGGGTAACCATAGCCGGGGCGCAGGCAGTAGCCGGCCAGATTGAGCCACAGCCGTTCGTGCTCGGCCGAGCGGCGGCGGCCCTTGGCGCGTTGCAGCAGCACATCGAACAACTGCCGCAGCAGCGGCGTCGGCCAGGTTTCGCGTTTACCCAGCAGGCGTTCCAGCACGGCGCGCAATTGTTTGGTTTCGCTGGCGGCCACATCTTTGGCGCGGTTGCCGAACACGCGGTCGATTTTTTCTACCGCATCGCTCAAGCGCGGGTGTGGCGCTTCTTCGCTCAGCGTGGTTTGTGGCGTGCCGCCGTGGCCGCGTAGCTGAAATTCCAGCGACCAGC
>JAUPTR010000253.1 GCA_030917985.1 Pseudomonadota bacterium
ATCACCTACGCCAACCGTGACAAGCTGGTTCGACGTTCCAGCCACAAGGACAAGCGCTGGACCGAAAATCCGAAATACGCCATCTGGATTTTCAGCATTGTGTTTGTCGGTTTCTGGCAGATGGCCCAGCCGTCGATCACCCACATCATGACCTGGTTCCACTCGATCCTGTTCCAGTGGAAGTGGGAGCTGTTCCTGTCCGATCCGTTCATCTTCCTGTTCTGGTGGTTCATCCTGATTTCGGTGATCCTGTGGGGCCGGGGGCTGTTCTGCGGCTGGATGTGTCCGTTCGGTTCGTTGTCGGAGCTGAGCTACAAGGTGGCGGGCAAGCTGGGGCTGAAACGTTTCCAGCGCAAGCTGCCGCAAGCCCTGCACGACAAGCTGAAATGGCTGAAATACGTGATTTTCTTCGGCCTGATGGCAACGTCGCTGTATTCGATGAGCCTGGCAGAGAAAATGGCCGAGGTTGAGCCATTCAAGACCACCTTCCTGGTCGGTATCTGGAACCGCTCGTGGCCGTTTGCGCTGTTTGCGCTGGCGCTGCTCAGCCTGGGGCTGTTCATCGAACGCCCGTTCTGCAAATACCTGTGCCCGCTGGGGGCTGGCCTGGCTTTGCCGACCACCTTCCGTTTCTTTGGCTTGAAGCGTAAACAGGAATGTGGCCCGTGCAAGGCTTGCCAGGTTGGTTGCGGTTCGCTGGCGATCCATCCGACCACCGGCAAGATCGATCAGCGTGAATGCCTGTTGTGTCTGGATTGCATGGTGCTGTATTACGACGATCATGCCTGCCCGCCGCTGGCAAAAGAGCGCAAGATGCGTACCAAGAATGGCCTGCAGTTAACACCGATCGGCAAGGATGGATATTTCATCCCGATCAAGCAGGTGAAATAAAAAACGGGGCGGCAACGCCCCGTTTTTTATTGCAGGCCCTAACAGGCAATCAGTGCACGGCGCCCCAGCCCTTGTATTCACGTACGTTGTCGCGGGTTAGCAGTGGCACCGGCATGCGGATGTCCCTTTCCTGTGGTGACTCGCCGTTAACCAGCCGGTTTCCCAGTTGTGCCGCGGTTTTGCCCAGCAGAAACGGGTTCTGGCCGGCCGATACCCGCACCCGTGTATCCTGCTGCAAAGCGGCTTCGATGTCGGGTGAACCATCCACCGAACCTATGATCATTTCCTGGCGCCCCTGGCTGCGCGCCGCCTTGTCGGCACCGATTGCCTGCCGGTCGTTGATGGCAAACACCGCATCGATTCTCGGATAACGCTGCAAGTGCGACAGCATCAGGTTCATGCCGCCAAAGCTGGATGCCTTGCCATCACCCTTGTCGTCCAGCAACTGGATGCCGGGATAGTTCTTCAGGCTGCTGCGGCAGCCCTCAACCCGATCGCGTATCGATGAGACTGGCGGCCCGTTCTGAATGATCAGATTGCCTTTGCCACCGATTTTTTCCGCCAGATAGGTGCATACCGATTTGCCGGCCAGCCGGTTATCGGATTGCACCGTTACATCGGCGCCGGCGGCCTCAACATCAACCGCCACCACCTTGATTCCCGCCTGCCGGGCCTTGCGCACGGAGGGTTCGATTTGCTGCGGATGTGCGGCCACCAGCAGGATCATGTCGACACCGGCCACAATAAACTGATCGATCTGCGCCTGCTGCCTGGCCAGAACAAAATCAGAAGACACGGTGTTGATATGCGCTGTCGGATTGATCGAGCGGATTTCTCCCAGCGCACCGCGTACCAGTGCCTTGAAATACGGGTTGTCCAGGCTGCCAACACTGATGCCGACCGCATTCAGGCGGCTTTTTTCAGCGGCGGCAGCAGGCTGTGTTGCCAGCATCAAGCTGGCCAGCATGGAAACTGCGCAGAGACGTGTTGACATGGTGATGTCCAGATCAAGGGATGTTCAAGTTCGGAGCTTGCAGTATAGACACCGCTGCAAAGCCATTGGCTGCAAATGTCGGCGTGGCGGTGCCGGAATGCAAATTGCCGCTACACTGAAATGAAGGCCACCATGGGAGGCAAGCCGATGCTGATTTTGCCTGCTGCAGCAAACTGTGCCGGGCGCCTGGCCCTGCGCCACGCCTGTCTGGCGCCGGAGGCCCGCCTGCTGGCCGCATTGCGCCCCACCTTGCAGGGCGACTGGCGAGCGATTGAGCGCCACGCTCAGACCTTGCTGATACAAATGGAACAGGCGCCGACCAGCCTGCGGGAACTGCTGCTGCAACTGTTTCCGCTGACTTCGGCGGAAGGGCAGGCACTCACCAGGCTTGCCGAAGCCGCCTTGCGCATTCCCGACTCCGCCACGCTGGATCAATTGCTGCATGACCTGCTGCAGCAAGGGGATTGGCAGGGCTGTGCACAACGTGCGGCGGATTGGCCGGGCAGTCTGGCGGCACAGGGCCTGTGGCTGGGACAAAAGCTGGAGCAACTGGCGAGCGCCGGCTCGTTTGGCGAATGGCTCAACAGCCTGGGCCACGCATCATTGCGGCAACTGGCGCGCAAGGCAGTCAGCGAGCTGTCGGCTGATTTTGTGCTGGGCGAAAACATCGAGCAGGCGCTGGCCAATAGCCAGGCTGCCAGCCGATATCGCTACAGTTTCGACATGCTCGGCGAAGCCGCATTGTCGTATGCCGATGCCGAAGGTTATTTCCAGGCCTATCGCCACGCCATTCTCAGCGTTGGCCAGTGTCAGCGTGACGATCCTGCCGACCGGAGTGTTTCGATCAAACTGTCGGCACTGCATCCGCGTTATGAATGGCGCAACAAGCTGCGGGTGTGGGCAGAAATGCTGCCGCTGCTGCGGGCGCTGGCGGAGCTGGCACGCCAATACCAGGTGCCGCTGACGCTGGATGCGGAGGAGGCCGAGCGGCTGGAATTGTCGCTGGATCTGTTCCAGGCATTGTTCCTGTCGCCCGAGTTACAGGGCTGGTCGGGGCTGGGCCTGGCGCTGCAGGCCTATTCCCGCCGTGCCAGCGCGCAAATCGACTGGCTGGCGCAACTGGCGCGGCAGACGGGCAAATCAATCCCGCTGCGGCTGGTGAAGGGCGCTTATTGGGATAGCGAAATCAAGCGTGCGCAACAATTCGGCCAATCGTCTTATCCGGTGTTTACCCGCAAAAGCGCCACCGATCTCTCGTATCTCGCCTGTGCCCGGCAGTTGCTGGATTACGGCGATCTGTTCCAGCCACAATTTGCTACCCACAACGTCTTCAGTGCCGCATACGTATTGCAGCAGGCGCAGCAGCGTGGGCGCAAAGTCGAGTTTCAGCGCTTGTTCGGCATGGGCGAGGCATTGCATCAACAATTGCTGGCGCAGGGCATGGCCAGCCGGGTGTATGCGCCGGTGGGTGAGTTGCGCCGCTTGTTGCCCTATCTGGTGCGGCGACTGCTGGAGAACGGCGCCAACAATTCATTCGTCAAACAGCTGCGCAGCGGCGAACTGGCGCCGGATACACTGCAGCGCCTGCTGCACGCGCCGCTGACGGCGGGTTTGCCCGATCCACCGCAGATTTTCAGTCCACGCATCAATGCTGCCGGAGGCCATATGGCTGATATCGACTATCTACAGACGCTGCAACGGCAAATGACGGGTTATGCCGGGCAGCGCTGGTTGGCCCAGCCACTGGTGGCCGGTGTTGAGCGCGCCGGCACACCGCAGGCGTGTTATTCGCCGCTGGATGCCGGGCTGTTGCTGGGGCAGGTGGT
>JAUPTR010000254.1 GCA_030917985.1 Pseudomonadota bacterium
CAAGGTCTTGAATGTATATTCAGCGCAGCCAGGCCGGCGTGCGCAAAAACTGATCCAGCACGATGCCGGCAAAAATCGCCAGCCCGACGTAATTATTGTCGAGAAAGGCGCGGAAGCATTTTTCGGGAATGCGTTCGCGGATCAAGTGATATTGTTGACCAACCAATGTCAGCGCTATCCCCAATCCGGCGAAATAGGCACCGCCGAATTTTTGCCAATAGCCAATAGTTCCCATACAGACAAGAAACAACAGTTGGCAGATAAAAATAGCGGCCACATCAAACCGACCGAAGGTGATGGCCGAGGTCTTGATGCCGATTTTCAGGTCATGCTCGCGGTCGACCATGGCATAGGCGGTGTCGTAGGCGACAGTCCAGAAGATATTGGCAACCAGCAGCGCCCACGCCAGCGGCGGCACCTGATCCCAGGTGGCGGCAAACGCCATCGGGATGCCGAAGCCAAAGCAGATGCCGAGGTAGGCCTGCGGCAGCGGGAAAAAACGCTTGGTAAACGGATAACTCGCAGCAAGCAGCGCAGCGGGAATCGACAGCAGGATCGCCAGCCGGTTCAGCGGCAGAATCAGCAGGAAGGCGCACAGCGTCAGCCCACCGGCCAGCAGCAGTGCCTCTTTGGTGGAGACCTTGCGCGCCGCCAGGGGACGATCTTTGGTGCGTTCCACATGCGGGTCGAAATCGCGGTCGGCGTAGTCGTTGATGACGCAGCCGGCAGAGCGCATCAGCACCGTGCCAAACACGAAGATCCACAACAGCATCAGGTTGGGCAGGCCGGCGCTGGCGATCCACAGCCCCCAAAGGGTGGGCCACAACAGCAGCAGAATGCCGATCGGCTTATCCAGCCGCATCAGCTTTTCGTAGAGGTTGATACGTTCAATCAGCGGCGCAAGTTGCATAAGCTCAATTCCGTTACGTGCGGCAGGAATACTTCGGTGACCAGCAGCGGTGCGGCGTTCAGCGTAAACAGCGAGCGCCGTGCCCAGAGCGTGGCCGGCAGCTTGGGCAGGTGCCTGGCTGCCTGGCGATACAGCGGGTGGCGCCGGTCGAGTTGGCGGTAGTGCAGCGGCTGGCGCCGAATGCGCGGATTGGCAAACAGCACCGCACCCAGCGGCCGGTTGCCCAGTTTTGCCACAAAACGCCAGGTGGTGCGCAGATGGTGGCTGTCGATCACGCTGTGTGCAAACACCGCCGGCACGCCATCACACACCAGCGCCACTTCGCGCACCAGTGCCAGTTGCCGGTGTGGCAGGCGCAGCAGCCCGGCTTCATCCAGATTGGCCCTGGCGGGCTGCTGGCGCAATGCCTGCACGCTGAACGCGCGGCAACGCGCCATCAGCCGCGCGGTAAGCGAGCCGCGGTCGGTCAGCCAGGCGTGCAGCGGGTGGGTGGCGTCGGGTGGAATCGTTTGCCAGTGTCTATCCGGGCGGTAGCTCATGCCATTTTGTCGCAACGTGGCGCGGCGGATGAATTGCCGCCGCAAAAGGCGACATTATGCCAAAGCACCTGTCAAAGGTGTGCTTTTCTGCCCGAAGCGCAAAATAGCTTGCTAGAATCCAGATCAATGAGCGATTTTCGCCACCTTTGCCATCATTAGCCTGGCCCCGCTACAACAAAAAAAGATGACTGTTCGTTTGACGCCTGATCCCCTTGTTTTCCGTCTGCGCTTGACGCCTTTGCTGCTTGGCCTGTTTGTCGGCCCGGCTGCGGCGTTGACGCTGGGCGAGGTGCGTGTGTTGTCGCATCTGGGCGAGCCGCTGCACGCCACGTTGCCGGTGCGGCTGGATGCGGATGAGGTGCTGGAGGCGCGTTGCCTGAAACTGGTGCCGGACCGTGACGGGCTGGGTAGTGCCAGCCTGGTGCTGAATGCGCGGCTGGCGCTGCGCGAGCAGGTGGGCGAGGTGGTGATCAGCTCGCGCCAGGGCGTCACCGATCCGATCCTGCGTTTTAATCTGCAGGTGCAGTGTGGCCATGGATTTCATTCGCGTGAATACACCCTGCTGCTCGATCCGCCGCAGCTGGCGCCGGCTGTGGCCGGCAGCGCCAAGGGTGGTGGCGACAGCGGCGCTGCGGCAGCCATCAGCGCCACACCGCTGCCCGAGCAGCCCCGGCGGCAGCGGCCTGCTGCGCCGCCGCGTGCGCAAACACCCAAGGCAGCACCCGAGCCGGCACGGCTGCAGGATAGCCAACCCAGGTTGCGCCTGAGCAATGCTGACGACAGCCGCCCGGTGGCTGGCAGTGCGCGCGCAGGCACTGGCACGGGGGGCTTTCAGCTGCGCCTGTCGGCCGATCTGGATGTGTCGCGGCTGGGCAAAAAGCTTTCGGTCAACGAAAGCCGCGAACTGAAAAACAAGCTGCAGTTGATCCAGTCTGATGACGAAATGGCAGAAATCCTGCGCTTGCGTAACCAGATCCAGACGCTGGAAACCCAGATGCTGGCATTGCGGCAAAAAACCATTGAAGTGATGGGGCTGGACACCGCAAGCGTGCCCGCAGCACCGGCACCGCTTGCTCCGCCCGAGCCGGCCGCGCTGCCCGGCAGCGAAACCATGCCGCAGGCCGGGCCCGATCCGGTGATGGCCGCGCCGGCGCAAGCCCGGCTGCCGCCGGATGGCCGAGGCCCGGCAGATCGGAAGAGCA